>JBDTJJ010000233.1:0-3743 GCA_039935895.1 Bacteroidia bacterium
GGTTGCCAAGGCTTCAGCGGGCGTATCCCTCTGCCTTTCTTGATAAGTTTAAAAAAGAACTGGGGCAAAGATAGTAAATTAATATTTGACTACTTTTAGAGTTTAATTAACAATATGAAGATTTTTATAAAGACAATTTCAAGCCCTAGCTTTATATTTATTTTATTTTTATTGCTTGTAGTGTTTGCTACTTTACAATCTATTTTACTGACTAAAGAGCACCCTTTACCCGGCGAGTGGCCTTATACGATGTATAACAACTACGTTATATTTAAGCAGTCTTTTTTTCATTTAATACACAAACAAGATTTATATATTGCCTATAATAACGAGTGTTGGGATTTATTTAAATACAGTCCTGCATTTGCCTTGGGCTTTGGCTTTTTAGCTTATTTGCCAGATGCGGTTGGTCTTTTTTTATGGAATTTTTTAAATGCGGCAGTGTTGTTTATAGCTATTTATAAACTACCCAAAATAGATGTAAAACATAAAAGTTTTATGTTGTTTTTTATTGGAATAGAATTAATGACTTGCTTACAAAACTCGCAAAGCAATGGGTTGATGGCAGGCTTAATTATATTAGCATTTTGCATGTTAGAGAAAGAAAAACTTTTGCTGGCAACGCTGTTTATTTCCTTAACTGTTTTCATTAAAATATTTGGCATTATAGCTTGTATTTTATTTATTTTTTATGCTAAAAAAGGACGAATTATTTTATATATGCTTGGCTGGTGCTTACTGTTATTGCTTGTTCCGGGAGTTGTTACAGGCTTTGATCAATTAATTTTTTTATACAAAAGCTGGCTTAATATGTTAGCTAATGATCATTCGGCATCTGTTGGTTATTCGGTTTTAGGATGGATACAAACTTGGTTTAAAACAGAGCCTAATAAAATTTTAGTATTATTTATTGGCTTGGTTTTATTGTTTCTTCCTTTGTTAAAAACAAAAAGATATGCCGATTACTCTTTCCGTTTAGGTATGCTTGCTTCGGTTTTAATATGGATTGTAATTTTTAATCACAAGGCCGAATCGCCCACGTTTGTAATAGCTGTATCAGGCGTAGCTATTTGGTTTTTTATGCAGATACCTACTAAAATTAATATTGTTTTATTAGTGCTAGCCATCATTTTTACTTGCTTAGCGCCCACCGATTTATTTCCAAAATACATCCGCCAAAACATATTTGAAGTATATGTAGTTAAAGCCGTGCCTTGCATTCTAGTCTGGCTAAAAATTACGTATGATTTGTTGTTCGGAAATTTATCAAAAACCTCAGATAAATTACCAAACTCCTAATCGTATGAAATACCGTATGTTTTTATATTTTTACACATTAAATTAATGCGTAAACTCTTAACCATATTATTTATAGGAAACTTCTTTGCAGGTGTTTTTGCACAAACGTTAATTAATAAAAATTTGGTTCCTAACGGAAGTTTCGAAAATTACCGTAAAGCCACCAACAATATTAAAAACGCGGTGCCTTGGGTTGGTATTGCTTCGGTAGATTATTATCAGAAACCAATTAGTAACGATACAGGTCGTTGCAAAGGTGGACATACCGGAGATTGCTACATTGGACTTCGGTTTCAAAAACACTATAAAGAATTTATTGAAGTCAAACTTTCCGAATCGTTAAAACACGGCAATAATTACCAGTTTGAATGCTACATTCGTTTAGCCTTTTGGAGTAATGCCGAGCTTAAATCATTTGGGGCATATTTTTCTAAGGGTGGGATGAAAGCCGTTAACTATCCCGAAAAAGAATATATTTTAGATACCATCGCTAAAAAAAATGTGCTGCACGGGGGCTTTTGTTGGTTTAAATTTAAAGGAGTTTATCGTGCGTCTGGTGGCGAAAAATATTTAACACTCGGCAATTTTGCACCAAATGTAAGAGCTGATATGGCAAAAATGAATTTGCTAAAACCGGGTTTTAAAGAAGCTTATTATTTTGTAGATGACATATCACTTAAATGGATTAAGCCTAAAGAAGACGAAATAAGAACAGTTTATGTTGATAGCGTAGGGTACGAAAAAGATTCTGTGCTTCAAGTAAAAAACAACCTGAAAACTGGCGAGAAGATAACTTTAAAAGTAGCATTCGATCAAGGCAAATCGTATTTATTACCGGAATCTTTTAACGAGTTGAATAAACTTTCTCAATATCTTTTCAGGCACCCAAGCTTTGTTATAAAAATTAACGGACACTCAGATAATTCTGGTTCTAAAGCAAAAAATCAAAAATTATCAGAGCAACGTGCCCGTGCTGTTTTTGAATATTTAATTACACACGGTACACAAAACAAAATGTACTATCAAGGTTATGGAAGTACACAACCCATTGCAGATAATGCAACCGATGATGGCAAAGCAAAAAACCGTCGTGTAGAATTTGAAATTGTATCTCAATAAATTAAAACTAAATAAAATGAAAAAAACAAGAATTATCACACTTTCAATTGTAGCATTTATTTTTTCTCTTTCAATAAGTGCGCAAAATAAATCTAAAGAAGGTAAGCCGGTCGAAATAGAAAAAAAGTTTTTTTATAGAGATACTACTTTTGAATTTAACGGAAATAAATACGATATAACACGCATTGTATCTGCAGAAAACTATTTTAAATGCGCTGTAAACGTAACCAACATAAGCGATAATTTTATAGTAATAAATCCTGCTGATATTTTTGGAAGCTCATTAGGCAGTGATGTAAAAACTGTTTCAGTAGTAAAAAGAACGGCCGTTATTGCACCTAAGTTTTCTAAAAAGTTTACCATAAAATTAGAGGGGAAAGATTTTAGAGCAAATGAAATTAATATAGATATTACCAAAATGCAGTTAACAGGTAAAATGGTTGCGTCTTATCCATTAGAAGACATCAATATTACCAAAGAAAATTTAAGACAAGCGGGCCCTGTAAAGTGGGTTATGAAAGAGAAAAAAGAAGATAAAACTGGTTATAGAATTGTTGCTGAAGTTGAATATACCGGCGATAAGTTTTTAGCTTTATTTTATAATAATATAATTTTAAAAACTGCCGACGGAGGTAAGTATTTAAACACAGGCAAAAAAAATGAAGATTTTTATTATGAAATGGGTAAACCATTTGAAAAAAATATTCTTTATTTTCCTGTGGAAGCAAAAAAAATAAATGATAAAAATGTACCTACTTTATCGTTTCCAAATGTTTTTAAAGAATATAGTTTAACAGCTACTAAAGGCCCGAAATTTAAAGTTACCAAAGGAACAATAGATGATTTTAAAGGTTTAAATAAAAAAGGCGACATTGATGATGATGCCACTGATGATAAATAAATTTAAATTTATTTTCTTTTAAGCAAACCATACAAAGCAACTAAGCTCCAAATAGCTTCTAATACTATAAATGGCACCGATTTTATAAGGTAAGACCCATAGCAAGCCAAACCTGCGCCAAATAAATTTAAAAGATTATAATACACATTTTGTGCATCTACTTTTTTTAAAGTAAGTAGAAAAAATGCAATTAAAATTAACGATACGCCAAACGAATTAATAATATCTGCCGCAGACATTATTTGCTGTTAGCCACGTAATTTTTATAAAACAACGGAATTGTTTCAATACCTTTTAAGTAGTTAAATACACCATAATGCTCGTTAGGAGAATGCAATGCATCGCTATCTAAACCAAAACCAAATAAGATGGAGTCTAAACCTAATTCTTTTTTAAATAAAGCAACAATAGGAATACTTCCGCC
>JBDTJJ010000234.1:0-8649 GCA_039935895.1 Bacteroidia bacterium
CATTTTTTATCAACGAATTTAATTCAGATAAAATCCAGCCATCAATTTCCGGACGTTCTGCAACTGGTATCTCCGCTTCGCTATACGTAAAGCCATCTACGTTTGCATATAATGTGAAGAACGAATATGTGTTATAAAGTGTACCGAAAAATTTACGTTGCACTTCGCCAATTCCTTCTACATCAAACTTTAAATTATCCCAGGGCGCAGCGTTTGTTATCATATACCAACGCGTAGCATCTGCACCATATTTCTCCAATGTCTCAAACGGATCAGTCGCATTGCCTAAGCGTTTGCTCATTTTGTTTCCGTTTTTATCAAGCACTAAACCATTGCTGACCACATTTTTATACGCAACCGAATCGAAACACATGGTTGCAATTGCATGAAGCGTAAAAAACCAACCTCGTGTTTGATCTACACCTTCTGCAATAAAATCAGCAGGGTAAGCCCCTCCCGGCCTCCCCGAAGGAGAGGAGTCAATAAGGCTTTTGTTCTCAAACGGATAATGCAATTGCGCGTAAGGCATGGCGCCGCTATCAAACCAAACATCAATTAAATCAGGCTCGCGAAATAATTTTTTACCATTCTTTTCTAAATAAATAGAATCGGCATATGGTTTATGCAAATCAAACGAGGCATAATTTTCACTTGAGTTATCGCCTGCTTTAAAATCTTTTAACGGATTTGCATCCATCATTCCTTTTGCAATGGCATTATCAATTTCTTTTTGCAAATGCTCGGCAGATGAAACAATAACTTGCTCGGTTTTATCTTCGCTTGTCCATATTGGAATTTGAATGCCCCAAAAGCGAGAGCGAGATAAATTCCAATCGTTTAAGTTTTCAAGCCAATTACCAAAACGCCCGGTCCCTGTCGATTCAGGTTTCCAGTTGATAGTTTTGTTAAGCTCAATCATTCTATCTTTTAGCGCTGTAGTTTTTATAAACCAGCTATCAAGCGGATAATACAACACAGGTTTATCGGTACGCCAGCAATGCGGGTAACTATGCTCGTAGGTTTCTTTTTTAAAGAGTTTACCTTCTTCTTGTAATTTTAAAACGATGCGCTCATCAACGCTGATATAATTTTTAAGCTCTTTTATTTTTCCAGTCGATTCAAGAATTTTCTTTTGATGTTCAAATTCAGCTTTCTTTTCTTCATCAGTCAAGTAAGCTTCTTTCACATATTCTTCTCCGTAAAGAAAAACATCATCTTTTATTTCGGGTAAAAATTTACCACGCTTATCAACTAACGTTAAAGAACCAATGCCGTTTTGTTTAGCTACGCGAAAATCGTCTGCACCAAAAGAAGGCGCAATGTGTACGATACCTGTACCATCAGTCGTTGTTACAAAATCGCCAATAATAACTTTAAATGCATCGCCATCTGTTGGTTTAACGAATGGAAGGAGTTGATTATATGTACTTCCTTTTAAATCCGCGCCTTTGTACTCTTTTAAAACTTGAAACGGAATATTTTTATCTCCGGCTTTGTAATCTTCAAGTTTTAATTCTGCATTTTTTTCAGGGAAATATTTATGCAATAAATCTTTTGCAAGAATAACAACTATTTCATTTTTTTCTTCCCCCACAACCGGATGCGGATTAAATGTTTTTACTGCTACATAGTCAATTTTTTCTCCAACCGCTAAAGCTGTATTTGATGGAAGTGTCCATGGTGTAGTCGTCCAAGCAAGAAAGTAAATATTTCCTTTTAATGGTTCAAGTTCAAACAACGACGATGAACTCAAATGCGGGTTCAACTTTAATTTAAACATCACCGTAGCCGTTCTGTCTTTTACATCTTTATAACAACCCGGTTGGTTTAATTCGTGAGATGATAAACCTGTACCTGCCGCTGGGGAGTATGGTTGTATAGTAAACCCTTTGTATAATAAATTTTTCTCGTGTAAGTTGTTTAGCAACCACCAAACGCTTTCAATGTATTTGTTATCGTAAGTAATGTAAGGGTCTTTCATATCAACCCAATAGCCCATTTTTGCGGTAAGATCTTCCCACTTGTCGGTATATTTCATTACCTCTTTGCGACAAGCCTTATTGTAATCTTCTACCGAAATATATTTAGGACTGTTTTTATTCCCAATATCTTCTTTAGTAATTCCTAATGCTTTTTCAACGCCTAATTCAATGGGTAAACCGTGTGTATCCCAACCGGCTTTACGTTTAACCTGAAAGCCTTGCATGGTTTTATATCTGCAAAAAATATCTTTAATGCTTCGCGCCATAACGTGGTGTATGCCCGGCAAACCGTTTGCACTTGGCGGACCTTCATAAAAAACAAAAGGCGTAGCACCTTCACGCTCTGTTACAGATTTTTCGAAAGTTTTGTTTTCTGCCCAAAGTTGCAACACATCTTTACCAACTTGCGAAAGGTTTAGTTGCTTGTATTCGTTATATTTTTTTGCCATGAGTATCCTTAAAATTTAAGCCCATAAAGTTAATCTTTATTGGTAGATTTTATACAAATAAAAAGCCCCTAATTTCGGTTGAAACAGGGGCTTTAGTTTTTATTTCAAATAAAATTAATCGTCTATTTGTGCATCTCCAATATAAGCGCCGTTTTTATATATTTCTACACGCTGAAGAATTCCATTGTCGTCATACTTGTAATTTTTTCCATCCATAAAACGGTTGTCTTTAAATATACCATCTTTAGTTTTTTGACGATTTCTATTGTAAAGTACGTTTTGTCCGTTTAATACAGTCGGTAATTTAGCTTTAGGATCTTGCAAAGTTTCTGTTTTAACGTCGGCAGTTACTTTCTTGCTCTTATCAATTGCATCTGGTGCAACTTCTTTAATTGGTTTTTTAGGCGTAAATGTTTTTATAGAAGCTATATCAGCATCACCATTGTTGTAGTTTACAGTTTTTTTGGTATCTCCGTTAGGATAATACTCTGTAACAACACCACTTTCTTTACCGCTCTGCCAGTTACCTTCAATTTGAGGTGTGCCATCTTCGTAGTAATATTTTTGAGGGCCTTCGCGTTTTCCGCCTGGATTAAAGGTAAATTCTTGCTGAACTTGTCCGTTATCGTAATATAATTTGTAGTTACCTACCCATTTGTTGGTTTTCCAAGTTCCTTCTTCAGATACTTTGCCATTTTCGTGAAACATGATAGCGTAACCATCTGGGCGACCACTTTGAAATGTAATTTTGCTTTTTGTATTACCGTTACAGAAATATTCTTTCCAAATGCCGTTCTTTTTGTTTTCGATGTATTTTCCTTCTTCTACTTTAGAAGTAGGTTGGTAGCAAGTATTAGGTTTGCTTTTTCCAAAAAGTATCCAACGCCCTTGTTTCAGGCCTCTAAAATCAATTATGTTAATAGAATCTTTTCCATTAGACGGGTCAAGTTCAAACGATTGCGGTTGAGCATAACCGTAACTTAACACAAAAACTAAAAATATCCACCTAAATTTCAATCCCATCAGTAAATTTTTATCAAAAATATATATTCTTTTCGTCATAAAGCAAATCTTTTAGATGTAATTAGCTTTTTCATAGACAGAAATAGCTAATCATACAACACCTTTTACGTTAATTAACGCAAAAGGTTTCATTTTTTTAGATTAATTAACATCGAATTTACCATTTCGGGCAAGTCGAATTTGTTTTTCCAGCCCCAATCTGCGCGCGCTTCGTTATCGTTAATGCTTTCAGGCCAAGTATCTGCAATTTCTTGTCTAAAATCGGGTTTATACGTAATTTTAAAATCGGGAATGTGTTTTTTAATTTCTTCAGCAATTTGTTTCGGACTAAAACTTACGCCCGAAATGTTATATCCGCCTCTAATTTTAATGCTTTCAGCAGGCGCGTGCATAATTTGTATGGTGGCGTTAATGGCATCGGGCATATACATCATAGGAAGTACGGTGTTTTCAGATAAAAAACACTCGTATTGCTTAGATTTTAAAGCTTCGTGAAAAATATGAACCGCGTAATCTGTTGTTCCTCCGCCAGGAGCAGATTTGTAGCTAATTAAGCCGGGGTAACGCAAACTGCGCACATCCACCCCATATTTTAAAAAATAGTATTCGCACCAACGCTCGCCTGCTTGCTTGCTAATGCCGTAAACCGTTGTGGGTTCCATAACGGTATATTGAGGCGTATTTTGCTTAGGTGTGGTAGTTCCAAAAGCGGCAATAGAGCTTGGCCAATAAACTTTATCAATGTGTTTTTCTTTAGCTAAATCTAATACGTTAAAAAGACCTTGCATGTTAAGTTGCCAGCCATAAAGTGGATTTTTTTCGGCAGTTGCAGAAAGTAAAGCGGCTAATAAATAAACCTGTTTAATGCTGTGTTTTTTTACCACATCCAACAGTTGGTTTTTATCTAAAACATCCAACACTTCAAACGCATTATTTGAAAACGCATTCGATTGCTTAATATCTGCAGCCACCACGTTTGATGAGCCATAAAGCAGGTTTAATTCTTCTAAAAGCTCTACACCAATTTGTCCGCCAGCGCCTATAATAAGCACTTTATCTTCCTTGTTAACTTCCATAGTAAATATTATAAAGGCTAAAGATAAGTATTGTTTTTTGTGTGAAGCGATTTTGAACGCTTAAACTATTAAATAGGTGAAATTTATTTTTTAAAAGAGTTTGAAGAGATCCTGAAACGAGTTCAGGATGACGAACTGCGGTTTTCTGAAAAGTGTTAAAAATCAGCTAAGTGCAGAAATTAATTTTGCTTCAGTTTGTCCATCCAATGCCATACTTCAAAAGCAGTGTATAGCATGTAATAGCTCATGGTGCAGATGCCAAGCTCTAACTTGCCTGCTGTTGCAAAGTATAAACCAAACAGCAAAATAAATAAACAGCTTAGCATTTTTAAACCTGTTAAACCTAAAAAGGAAAAGGTAAACTGGTTTTTATTTTCAGATTGCAAGGCTGTTTGTAATCGTACGTTTAACACAAACGAAAACCCTGTAAAAAACAAACTTAATAAAGCAACATAATATAAAGCAATGCTAAATTTTTGCGCCAATACAGTAGCTATTATAAAAATTACAATGCTAAATATAAGCAGTTTTACAGGATAAGTCAGTTTTGACATTAGCGTAAAAAATCGGTGTTGGCGTAAATCATTAAACCAAGTATTAATACCAAACCAACATAGTTAGCGTAATATAAAACTTGATCTGGCACTTTACGGCGACTAACCATTTCTATTAAAATAAACACTATGTAACCGCCATCTAACATGGGCACGGGTAAAAAATTCATAAAAGCTAACATTAATGAAAACATAGCGGTACGTTTCCAAAAATATTCCCAATCCCATTGGTCTGGTAAGGTTTTATACATGGTATAAAAACCACCTACTTGTTTGTGCGCATCTTTTACGGTAAATATTACTGCAATTTGTTTGGCTTGCATAATAATAGTTTCGTAAGCATCCCCAAAGCCTTGCACAAACGATTGACCGATGCCATAAGTAAGTTTTTCTGTTTTAATAAATTTGGCATGTTCGGCAAAAAAACCAATAGTACCTTCTTTACTAACAGTTGCTTTTGTACGAATGGTATCGTTGTTTCTAAGCAGTGTAATTTCTACTGCTTTATTAGCGTCTTTTCTAATTTCTCTTTGAAACTCATCAAAAAATAGCGTTGGCGTTGCATCAATAGCCAGCAATCTATCTCCATGTTTAAGTCCTGCTTTTTCAGCTACAGAACCCGCCATTACCGAATCTACTTCAGCCGGAGTTCGTACACCTAAAAATTCGTTATGTTTTAAATTTTTTAATATCAAGCCAATTTGATCATTAGTAATAGGAATGTTTACAAGTGCCCCGTTACGTTCTACTTCCACGTTTTTGGCGCGGTTCATAATAATTTCTAAGGTTACGCGGTTTAAAGAAGTAACCGGTTTGCTATCTACGCTTATAATTTTATCGCCGTTTTTAAAGCCTATTTGCATAGCCAACGAATCGCAAGAAACACCGTAAGTCAGGTTTTTTACCGGCAAGGTTTCTTTACCCCAAAAGAATAACACCATCCAATAAATAAATATACCCAATATCAAATTGACTAAAATACCACCCATCATTATTAATAAACGTTGCCACGCTGGTTTTGCACGCATTTCCCAAGGCTCGGGCGCTCTTTCGGTAAGGCTTTTATCCATTTGTTCATCCACCATGCCGGCAATGCTAACATAACCGCCAAATGGAAACCAACCAATACCATATTCAGTATCGCCAATTTTCTTTTTAAATAAAGAGAAGTTTAATACGCCTGCAAAAGGGAATAAAAAATCGAAGAATAAATAAAATTTATCTACACGGCATTTAAATCTTTTTGCAAAAAAGAAATGACCAAATTCGTGCAGGGTTACTAATATGGTTAAGCTTAAAAAAAGTTGTAAAAGTTTCATGTTTGTTTTTCAATTAAAATAGTTTGCAAAGGTAACAATTAATAAGAGAATGGGGGGCAAGTAAAAAACGGATAAATACTAATGAATAATTATTACTTTTGAGTTGATTTTTACTATGACAAAAAACATTCCCGATTTTAGACAATCGCCAACCATCGATCAGGTTAGTGTTGAAGAACGTGTAGCGCGTTTTAACACGCGAAGCATAAAAAAACAAGCCAAACTGCAAGGCTTAAAATTGGCGTTAAACATGATTGATTTAACCACGCTTGAAGGTAAAGATACGCCCGGCAAGGTTAAACAAATGTGTTACAAAGCCATGCACCCTTGCGATTCTTTAGGTGGATTGCCAAGTGTTGCAGCGGTATGTGTATATCCAACGCACGTAAAAACGGCTAAAGAAGCCTTGAAAGGAAGTAACGTAAAAGTAGCTTCGGTGGCTACTGCTTTCCCAAGTGGAAACTCTACCTTAGAAATAAAATTATTGGATACCAAATTTGCGGTCGATAATGGCGCTGATGAAATTGATATGGTTATTTCTCGCGGAGAATTTTTAAGCGGTAACTACAATTTTGTGTTTGATGAAATTGCAGCCATTAAAGAAGCCTGCGGCAAAGCACGTTTAAAAGTCATTTTAGAAACCGGAGAACTTTCTACTTTAGATAACGTTCGTCGTGCAAGTGATATTGCTATGTATGCGGGTGCTGATTTTATAAAAACATCTACCGGAAAAATTCAACCTGCGGCAACTATGCCCGTTACGTTGGTGATGTTGCAAGCCATTAAAGATTATTATTACAAAACAGGCATTATGATTGGCATGAAACCTGCGGGTGGAATATCAACTGCTAAAGGTGCTTTGCAATATTTAGTAATGGTAAGCGAAACATTAGGTTCTAAATGGATGAGCAACGAATGGTTTCGTTTTGGAGCAAGTAGTTTAGCAAACGATATTATTTTGCAATTAGAAAAAGAAGCCAAAGGCGTTTACTATTCAAAAGATTATATAAGTGTGGACTAATTCAAAAGATTTAAGTTAAAAGTCAAAAGAAATTCAATGTCAAAAAAGAACGAACCAAAATTAGATTTAATGGGCAACTGGGCTTACGAGCCTGCACCCGAAGATAGCAAACACATTAAGCTCGAAAAAAAGTACGATTTATTTATTGGAGGTAAATTTGTAAAACCCAACAAAGACAAATACTTTGATACCATTTCTCCATCAACCGAACAAAAGTTAGCAGAGGTTGCCGAAGCAGATGAAAAAGATGTTGACTTAGCCGTTAAAACTGCACGCAATGCCTACGACAAAACGTGGAAAAAAATGCCGGCTAAAGAACGTGCAAAATATATTTTCCGCATAGCCAGAATGATACAAGAACGTTCGCGCGAGTTAGCGGTTATCGAAAGTATGAATGGCGGCAAACCTATTCGCGAAAGTCGTGATATAGATGTGCCTTTAGCAGCTAACCATTTCTTTTATTATGCAGGTTGGGCCGATAAATTAGAGTATGCTTTTCCGGGCAGAAATCCACAATCACTTGGCGTTGCCGGACAAATCATCCCCTGGAATTTCCCTTTACTAATGGCTGCTTGGAAAATTGCTCCGGCTTTAGCTACCGGCAATACCGTTGTTTTAAAACCTGCCGAAACTACTTCACTTACCGCTTTAAAGTTGGCAGAGATCATTCAAGAAAGCGGCTTGCCCGATGGCGTTGTAAATATTATTACCGGCCATGGCAAAACAGGCGCGGCTATCGTCAATCATCCAAACATAAATAAAGTTGCCTTTACAGGGAGCACCGATGTAGGTAAACTCATTCAAAAATCAATTGCCGGAACCGATAAAAAAATAACATTAGAGCTTGGTGGCAAAGCTGCCAACATTGTGTTTGATGATGCACCAATTGATGCAGCTGTTGAAGGAATTGTAAACGGAATATTTTTTAATCAAGGGCATGTGTGTTGCGCAGGCTCTCGTTTGTTTGTGCAAGAAGGTATTGCCGATGAATTAATCCGTAAGCTCAAAGACCGCATGGATACTCTTATCGTGGGCGATCCGATGGATAAAAATACCGACGTAGGTGCCATCAATTCTAAAGAACAATTAGATAAAATTAATCACTACATAAAATTAGGCACAAGCGAAGGCGCAGAAATATTTCAATCAAATTGCGCTATACCTAAAAAAGGATATTTCTGTAAACCCACTTTATTTTTGCACGCATCTCAATCGCACCGCATAG
>JBDTJJ010000235.1:0-3856 GCA_039935895.1 Bacteroidia bacterium
TGTTACAGCGCTTTAGCTACAACCACATTGCTATAGGTACCATAACCATGTGTGCCAACGGCATAAACACGCAAGGCATATTTAGTGCCGCTATCTAAACCGGTAAGCGTAAATTTACGCTGGCTTAAAATTTTTACCATGGTAAAAACAGCAAAAGTAGGTGTAACAACACCACCACCTACCGGAGGTGCTGCCAAACGGCTACCTACTACAGATGAGTCGGTACTCATTTCAATTACATACGCATGCGCGCCCGCCACTTTATCCCAACTTATTGTTATTTCGCCTTCACTTTTAGTGGTATCGGCTTTTACGTTTATAGGTGCATCGGGCACGCTGCTTAAACTGTTTTGTTTACGGTAATCCATACCGGCACCGGTAATAACAGCTTTAGCATCTCCGCCTAAAGCCGCTTTGGCTATAGCTACAGATTCTACATAGTTACCCAATTGCAATAGCAGATTATCTACTATGGCCTCGTTTTGGTGCATAACGGCAGTTTTGCTTTTACCACCATCTAAAGCCGCTACCTTTGCGGCATCTAAATTATTAATAGCGTTGGTTACAGCAGCTAAAGCAGGCACGGGGCTAGGGAAATAGGCATTACCCGTCATACTGTTTACAACTCCTTTACCAAAATCAACTTTGTTCTCTACTGTGCGGCTGCTCAGTTTTAAACTTACTTTTTCGTTTTTCATAACTTTAATTTTAAAAATGATTTTTTTGAGAATAACGCACTTCTTTTTTCAGTACGACTGAAAAGGGGTGCAGAAAAAAGCCGACGCTACAAAACGCCTGGTGTTTTATAACGCTTAACCTAATGGGTAACTGTATAAATCATGTTTAAAATTGCTTATTGTTACTGTAACAAACCCCATGCCAAATTTTATTGCGTTTATACTAAACTTGATAAAGAAAATTGCTAACTCAATGGAGTTTACTTTAAACTGCTCAAGAAAACTTATAACTAAACAGCGTTTGTTTCTAACTGTTTAAGAAAATGATTAACGCAATTGAGTTAGTGCTAAACTGCTCAAGAAAACTTCTAACTGCATTGAGTTTGCTTTAAACTGATTAAGAAAATGGTTAACGCAACAGCGTTTATCTTTAACTGCATTGAGTTTGCTTTAAATTGGGTAAGAAAATGATTAACGCAACAGCGTTTGTTTTAAATTGGGTAAGAAAATTTTTAACTCATTTGAGTTTGCTTCTAACTGCACAGCGCTTATCTTTATTTGTCGCAAAAAAATATTTTCTGATTTTTATTTCGGTTATTTCACCTAAAAGTTTGGCTTTTGGCAAGGATTTTTATTTGTGTACTTTTGCGCTAAGCAGGCCGTTCTATCGCTGTGAGATTACTTGCAGAGGAAAGTCCGGACAACACAGAGCACCCAGCCTTTTGAAAAAGAGGGTATGCAAAAGGCAACTTAGCATAACAGATAGTGCCACAGAAAATATACCGCCAAGCCTTGGTTTGGTAAGGGTGAAAACGCGAGGTAAGAGCTCACGCGCATAGTAGTAATACGGTGTGAGGAAAACCTTAGGGGTTGAAAAGCCAAATAAGTTGCGGTTATATAAGCAGCTCGTTTATGTTTACTTCGGTAAACGCCGCAATGGGTAGGCCGACTAGATAAATGATAGAAGCTGCGCAAGCAGAACAAAACCCGGCTTACAGGCCTGCTTATTTTTTCTTTTTAAATTAAAGGGCGGTAATTGGCAATGCTAAAATATTTCAGCACTTTCTGCGTTTTGCAACTCAAGTTCGCTCCGTTCGTTCATTCCTGCCCCGGATAGATGTAAATATGCTTCATCTAAATTACAATGAATTTGCGAAGAGATTTATTCTTTAAATGAAACCCTCTGCAAGCTATCTTTCTATGTGGTTAAAATTTATCGAGATTACTTCTCTACTTCGTGGTGTAAATTTCTTTCGGCGGTGTGTTGCACCATTTCTTCCGATTGTTCTTCGCCTAAATACCTATCAATTAAATAATGCACCAAATAAATTATTGGTATAACGCAAACAGCAACCAATAATTTAAATGCGTAGCCGTAAGATGCGTTATGTACAAATTCTTTTATGGTCCAAACTTTAGGAATTACAAAGGCAATAAACTGTACAATAAAAGTATCTACCAATTGGCTAACCACCGTGCTGCCGGTAGAACGTAGCCATATCATTTTTTTACCTGTGCGATTACGAAGCATCCAAAAAACGCCGCTATCTACTAATTGCGAAACCATAAAGGCACACATACTACCTATCATAATATACATAGATTGACCGAATACTTTTTTAAAATTTTCATCCGACACAGGTGAAAAAGCAACCGCCGGAATTTGCATACACACAAATAAATACAAAAATGTAAAGGCAATTAAACACAGCGTTACGTAGGATAGTTTTTTTACACCGCTTTGTCCGTAAAACTCATTTACAATATCGGTTAAAATAAACACAACGGGCCACATTACAATGCCCACGCTTTGTGTAAAGATGCCAAAAAACATAACGAGCTTTCCGCCAATTAATTCGGCAACAATAGCATTGGTTATAAAAAAACCTGCCAGGACTAAAAAGACAACATCTTTTTTATTGTTTAAGTTCATGCCTCTGTATCTAAAAATTTCTCAATACAAGTATAAATATAATTTAAATCGGTTTGCGAAATACAATAGGGAGGAAGTATATAAAGTACATTACCCAAAGGACGAAGCAAAATGCCGCGCTGAATAAAATAAGAAGAAATTTTTTCGGAAAGATTATTTAAGTAACCGCTTTGTTGCGGTGTTTTAATTTCTATGGCAATGATAGTTCCTAAATTTCTGACAGATAAAATGTTTGCGTGCGATTTTATTTTTGCTTTAAAAACCGCGTGCGATGCGGCAATTTGTTGAATATTTTTCCAGGTTTCTTCTTGCTCGGTTAAATCCATGCTAGCTAAAGCGGCAGCACAAGCAGTTGGGTTTGCGGTGTAACTATGTCCGTGAAAAAACGTTTTATGTTTATCAGCGCTTTTGTACGCATCGTAAATAAATTGTGCGCAAATAGTTACGCCAAGCGGCATTACACCACCTGTTATGCCTTTACTTAAACAAATAATATCGGGCTTATTGCTTAAGTAATCAATAGCAAAAAACTTACCTGTTCGGTAAAAGCCCGTCATTACTTCGTCGGCAATGGTAATAACGTTATGTTGTTTACAAATAGAAATTAATTCATCTAAAAAAGCAGCTTTATACATTTGCATAGAACCACCAGCGCCAAGTATTAAAGGCTCAAAAATAAAAGCAGAAACTTCTTCTTCTTTTACAAATTGATGTAATTTTTGTTTTACTTCTTCAAAATTTTGATTGGTTGGAACAGGTAAGCGAAGTACATCAAACAACAAAGGAGAAAATGCGCTGGTAAAAACATTACGCTCGCCAACACTCATGCTGCCAAAGGTATCGCCGTGGTATGCGTTTTCAAAAGCAATAATTTTTGTCTTAGGTTTGTTTTGATTGTGCCAAAACTGCAAAGTCATTTTTAAAGCAACTTCAACCGAAGTAGAGCCGTTATCACTAAAAAAAACTTTTTTAAAATTTTCAGGAAGATGACTTAGTAAACGTTCAGAAAGTTCTATAGCGGTTGGATGCGTAAAGCCACTAAAAATACTATGCGCATTGGTACTTAATTGCTCAAAAACCTTTTGTGCAATGTATGGGTGCGAGTGTCCGTGTAAATTTACCCACCAAGATGAAATGCCATCAATGTATTTATTTCCGTTTTCATCAAAATAATACGAACCCTCCGAACGGACAATGTTTATAGGTGTTTCAGCATATTGTAAATGTGTAAACGGATGCCACACAT
>JBDTJJ010000236.1:0-8179 GCA_039935895.1 Bacteroidia bacterium
TGTTTTTAAAACTTTGGTACGCGCTTCAAGTTCTAAACTATCAAAAGGTTTAATGGTTGCAATGGTATCTCTTTTTGCTTTTACTTCTTTAATTTTTTCTTGCGCAACTAATAAATCATTTAAACGAGCTAGGGTTTGATATTGTAAGTATTGACGCCATTTATTTTTTAGCTCGGTTTCGTCTTTTGCGAAGGATAATTTTTCTGCATCTGTTTCATACTCTTCATTTAATTTATAATCGAATGGCTTTGAAAGAATTTCTTTGTACCAAGCTTCTTTTTCAAGTACGCGCTTTGTTTTTAAATCGTTAGCCAGATTAAATAATTCGAAAGTTTCTCCTTTTATCTCATCATCAACTTTAGTTTTGTATTTGGCCAAATTATCTACATCGGGCTGCATTAAAAACAGTTTAGGATTATCTAATCGTTTTATATATAAATCAAAGAATTTAACCGAGAAATTATCATCCAATTTTTGAGGTTTGTAATGTGCGTTATCTAAACCACTCATAACAATATCAAGTATTATTTGATTTTTATCGAACGAAAATTTTGCAATTGAAAACGATAGTAAAGTTACCGATATAGTTACTAAAATGGGTGCCCATATTTTTTTGCGCATAAACAGAGATATAAAATGTCTTTAAAAATAACGAAAACTTAGCTTGAATATTGTAGGATTGGTAAGAAAGAATTTAAATAACGTTAAACGGTTTTAAACCAGTATGAAGCTTTAGAATTTAGCTTTGGTAATACGGCGGCGACTTTTCTTTGGGTTTAAAACATATCCAATTTTTACTTGAAGTGTAAAGTAAGAATCTTTGTTTTTTGAATCGCCACGTTGCGCACCGCTTCCATCACCGTTTGGAGAGGTAGCCCCTGGAATTAAACCTAAATTTGGATCGGCTAAAGCGGCGGCTGTTGGCCCTTTAAGTTGTGTCAATTGCGTTTTATCATAATAACTGGTACTAACACCATCTATATAATCTGTAAACGTTTTTCTAAATAAATATTCAATTCCAATAGACCATTTGCGTTGTATGGTATATTTAGCCCCAATACCAAAAGGGACCGAAATTGATATACGTGAAAATTGATGTGGTCCACCCGGCAAACCTTGCCCTTCTAAACTATATTGATGTATGCTATACCAATTGCCACCATACTGTTCTTTAGGGTTGTAATAAAATACGCCAACACCAGCCGTTAAATAGTAATACGACCCAAAAGAGTGGTACCTGCGGAACATTGTTTTTTTAATTTTATACCGGTTACCATGCTTATCAAATGATAAGGCATATTCAAAACTGGTAGATAATTCAAAAATATTTGACTTAAAATTTAGGTTACGGTTATGCCTAAACTTTTCTGTAGTAAGTTTATCGTCGCCGGCCACCTGCAAATAGGTAAGCTCTGTTCTGTTAGCCCATTTTTTACTTAAACGATACCTGTAACCCACTGATAATGCAGGTTTTGTAAGGTGCATTTCTAAATCGGCGTAGCTATAATGCGTACCAATTTTATTTAAACCACCCAAATCTCCTAAAAAGTTAGCGGCACCAATGCCGATAAAAATTTCTTTCTGTTCTTTTTTCCAAGAGTTTCGTTTGGTAAAATATTGCGCAAAGGCACAATTTCCAAAAAGGAATAAGACAATTAGTATTTTTAAAAAACGCTTATTTAACATTTAATTTAAGGAAGTCCAAAAATATAGAAAAAAAACCGTACGATAGGCATATTATTTTAACATTTATACAAAAAATGTGTAAATCTTACCTTATAAGTTGGAAAAAGCCGTTTTTAATAACTGATTTACCTTGGTTATCTGTGTAAGTTACTAGATAAAAATAAGTGCCATCAGTACATACGGTGCCATTTTTAGCTTTTCCGTCCCAAAAACCATCTAAGCCTGTCCAATTATACAATAATAATCCCCAACGGTCGTAAATCTTACATTCTAAATTAGAAATTCCGCTTGCAGTTATAAAAAACACATCATTTAAATTATCTCCGTTTGGCGTAAAAATATTAGGTATGATAACGACTTCGGGTATATCTTTTACAGTTATGTAAATAGATGCCGTATCCTGGCAACCCAAGTTATCAGTTGCTGTAAGTGTTGTTTGATAAACACCTGCACCTGTAAATACTTCGGTTGGATTTGTTGCTGTAGATATAGCTGCACCGTTACCAAAGCTCCAACTATAAGTTAATGTATTTCCACTTAAAGCCACAGAAGTATTTGTATAAGAAACCGTTACCGGTGTTTGCCCGCTTGTTGGATTTGCATTAAAGCCTGCAATTACAGAATCTTTAGAAACAGTAACTGTAACGGGGGCTATTGGTCCACAACCATTGCCAACTATAAGCGTATAAGTACCTGGGTTAGTAATATTTACAGAGCTTCCGGTTTGGTTAAATCCAGCGGGGCCAGTCCATGTGTAGGTATTTCCACTAACATTATTGGTAGATAAAGTTGTGGTCAATCCTTTACATAAAACACCGACTGGGTTTATACTTTGCGCAACTGCAACCGAATTTGTATTTATGGTAATTGTAGTATAGTTTGAACAACTATTTACATCTGTACCAATTACGGTATAAGTGGTTGTTACTGTTGGATTATCTGTTATTGGGTTATTGTTAGAACCATTATCCCATTCATAGCTTCCGCCTGCACCTGCGCCATTAGCTGTTAAAGTAACCGTGTTACCAGCACAAACGGATGTAGCAGAAGCATTAATTGTGATAGTTGGTAAATTATTAACTACTACTGTTGCTACGGCAAAATTTGAGCAATTATTTAAATCTGTGCCAACCACAGTATAATTTGTTGTTGCTGTTGGTTGTACTGTAATAGTTGGCGTGGTTTCTAAGGTACTCCAAGTATAGGTAATTGCACCACCGGCATTTAACGTCGCGATATCTCCTTTACAAATTGAAGCAGAACTTGCTGTAACAGTTGGTAATTGATTTACTGTTACTGATTGAGTTGCTGTTGCAGTACAACTATTTACATCTGTGCCTGTTAACGTATAATTTTGAGATGCTGCGGGTGTAAATGCCGTTCCATTTGTAATTCCACCACTCCAAGTATAGGTTTGAGCACCATTTCCGTTTAACGTAATTGAACTTCCCATACAAATTGTAGCGTTACTTGGGTTAGAAGAAGCGGATACAATTGGCGATACAAATGTTGTTACGGTAGATGTTACCACGGTGCTAAAACATCCATTACCATCTAAAGCTTGTACTGAATAAGTTTGTGTTGGAAATGAAACCGGAGTTACTGTTATAGATGTGCCTGTTGATGCCGAACCTTGCCATGAATAGGTGTAAGTAGCTTGACTAGCTGTAATAGTTGCCATTTGGCCAGGACAAACTGAAGGAGATGTAACTGTAAATACAGGTAAAGCGTTAACAGTTACACTTTCAGTAGCTTGGGTAGCTGCACAACCATTTGCATCGGTAGCGTTTACGGTATAATTGGCGCTTGCCGTAGGTGTAAAAGCCGTTCCATTAGTAATAGAAGGATTCCAAGTATAACTGTTAGCGCCTGCTGCTGTAAGAGTTACTGTGCCTCCACTACATGTTGTGGCATTGGCTGGTGATGCTGTAAGTGTTAATGTAGTTACCGGAGCAGGATTTATAGTAATTACAGTTGGTGTAGCCGGACAAGAACCAACTCCAGAAACAGCAAATGTTACTGATGTTGCACTTTGAACTACACTTATTTGAGTACTATTTGCATCTAAAGAAGTATATGTACCCGATGAAGGAATCCAAGTATAAGTTGATGCGCCATTACCAGTTAATGTATAAGTAGAGCCAATACAAGGTAATGGATTTGATGACGATACTGTAATTTGCGAGCCTGCTGTTACGCTTACCGTAGAAACCGCAGAAGTGCTTTTACAACCATTTCCATCAGTACCAACAACTGTATAAGAGGTTGTGCCGGCTGGAGCTACCGTGGCAGAACTTGCTGATGAAGCAACTCCCGTCCAAGTATAAGTTGTTAAACTATTTGGCAATGCCTGCAAGGTTACCGCTTGTCCGCTACAGGTAGTTGGGTTATTAACTGTTAAAGTGGCTTGCGCATGTACCGTTACCGTATTTGTATTTTTACATCCATGTGCATCTGCCCCGGTTACGGTAATTACAGACGCTCCTGAAGGGTTTAATGTGTATGTGTTATTCCCTGAAGGTCCACCTGGCGTCCAGGTATAAGAATTTGTAGCACCGCCACTTGCTGTTAACGTACTGGTTGTTCCTGAGCATATAGCATTTGTGTTGGTTGTAATGGTTGGAAGTGTTCTTACAATAATAGATCCTGATGCTGTGTTTTTGCAAGTTGTAACTGTATTAGTACCTGTTACGCTATAAGATGTATTTGAGGCAGGCGAAGCTGAAATTGTATTGGTAGTTGCTCCACTCGTCCATGTATATGTGTTTGCGCCTGTTGCTGTTAACGTACCCGTTCCTCCTGGACAAATAGAATCGTTTGGTACAGTAATAGTTGGTAATGGATTTGTATTTACAGTAAATGTTGCATTTTGCGAACCGCAAGATGTTGTTGCTGTTAACGTATAAATTTGTGTGCCTGTTGGCGGAGAAACAGAAAGTGTTGAGGTTGTTGCTCCTCCAGGATTCCAAGCGTACGTAGTTGTTAAAGTACCCGAATTGCTTGCCGTTAAAAGTGTACTGTTTCCATTACAAATAGCTGCACCATTAGAGCTTGTTATGGTTGGGCTTGGAGTAGGGTTTATAAACACCGAAACTGTGCTTGTAGCTTGAGCCGATAAACATTTACCTTGCCCAGTTAACGTAAATGTTACTATACCAGTTTCAGTAGCGCTAGGCGTATAAGTTGGTGTTAACGTAGCTGTGCTAGTTCCGCTAAGCGTACCCGTATTAGGACTTACTGTTCCCAATCCATTGGTAGTCCAAGTATAAGTAACAGCAGGGCCGCTAACTATTCCTGTAAGATTAAAAGCAGCATTATTGCACTTGCTTGATATTGCATTTATGGTCGCATTTATAGATACAAAAGGTGCATGGCAGCCTAAATTTGTATATGTAGGATTGCCGGCATCATCATAATTAACAGTTCCTCCATCATAATTGCCACCAAAAGAAGTTAATGAACCGCATTGGTAAGTAACTGTATCACTACATCCGGCTAGGTTGTCGAAAATAGCAAATGTTCTAGCACCCGACGATGAATGATTTGCAAAATGTCCTCCCGTAGTGGTTACCGAAGTTTGATACACAATATAAATAGTATCTATAAGGCTGGCAAACGAGTTATAAGCGGGTGTCATTTGTTGGCTTGTAACCAAAATAACTTCTTTATTAGCAGGAATATTACCAGCTGGTGGCTCTAATATTCTACCACAAGGGCTAATTACGGTTGCTTGCAAAGAAGCTGTTAAAGCCGATGTTGTTGCGTTTTGAGAAAGTCCATTCCAATGTTGGTTATTATTTGGCCATTTATTTGCAACGAGAACACCAACTGTACCAGTACCTGCAATAGAAATATTGGTAATATTTAAAGATGTACCTCCCGTTCTAAAACGTACCATTTCATTATACTCTTCGGGTACTGCTCCACTACCGTTACAGGCATTAACTAAAATAGCCTCTATTTGAATTTTGTTTGTACACTGCGCCTTGGCTGTATTTGCCATTAAAGCAATAGAAATTACTAATAATAATTTTTTCATTTTTTTGTTATTTATTTGGGTGTTGCAAGCACATTTTTATAAGTGTCTCAAATGGTTTTCAGGCAGTTTATAAGCCGAATGACTTAAATAAACCCTGTCTAGGATATTCACTTGCGTTACAAAAATACTAAAAAAAGAGTCTTACCTTATTAAACTATTATTAACTATTTATTAAATTTTATTTAGCTACCACTATTTTTTTACGAACTGGAGCAGCATTTCCATTTTGATAAACTAAAATGTAAATACCTGCTTTATCAACCTAATTAAGTTTTGCTTAAAATTTTGTGCCTGAAATTTTACACAAATGGTTTTCGATTAGTTTATCATTTTTTAAATAAATAATAAACTTCCTTTAGGATGTTCACTTGATTATACAAATATACGTAGAATCTTAGATACAAGATTTTATCAAATCGTTAAGAAATCTTCAGAATCAGCCTTTTTTCCACTAAACCTCTCCTACCGTAAATGTACTGCCTCCTACAAAAATAAGTTCATTTTTTTTTGCCGATTTTTCAGCCATTTGCAGTGCTTTTTTAACAGAAAGATATTCTTTGCCTTTTAAACTAAATTTAGCTGCTTCTTTTTTCAGCATTTCAACTTCCATGCCGCGAGGTATATTGGGTTTGCAGAAATAATAAGCCGCATTTTTAAAATGAGTATTAGCTTTTAATAAAGGAAATATTTTACTTAAATCTTTATCGTTAACAACGCCAAAAACCACATGCAGCCTACCACTTACAATTTTTGAATTATATTCTCTATCAACCGAACTTATAACGTGCTTAATGCCATCCACATTATGACCGGTATCGCAAACTACGCGCGGATGTTTATTAATAACTTCCCATCTGCCATGCAAACCAGTGGTTTTAACTACAGTTTTAAGTGCACTTTTTACATGCGTTTCTTTAATTTTAAAATGAGGTTTAACTAAATTTAAAACTGTTAAAACGCCTGCAATATTATGTTTTTGGTACGTGCCGGGTAAATCAGTTTTGTAAGAAATTATTTTTTTATCTTTTTTATAAAAATGATTTGTATGATTTTTTTTAGCCGAATATTTTTCATCATGATGAATAAATAATTCGTCAGCAAAATAAATTTTACTCTTTTGTTCTTTGGCTTTATCGGTAAAAATTTTCTTTACTGATTTTTGTGTTTCGCTAATTACAATAGGCGTTTTATGTTTTATAATACCTGCTTTTTCAATGGCAATTTTTGGCAATGTATTTCCTAATAAATTAGTATGATCAAAACTTATATTGCTTATCAACGCCGCCAAAGGTTTAATAATATTAGTGGAATCAAGCCTCCCTCCTAGCCCGGTCTCGATAATGGCAATATCAACTTTTTCATCAGCAAAGTAATTAAAGGCAAGTCCAACTGTCCATTCAAAAAAAGAAGGTTGGATTTTTTCAAATTCGTGTTGGTATTTTTCTACAAAATTGGTTACGTATTTTTTAGAAATTTCTTTGCCGTTTATTTTAATTCGCTCTCTAAAATCTTTTAAATGTGGCGATGTATATAAACCAGTTTTGTAACCCGCTTGCTGAAAAACCGCTGCCAGCATGTGCGACGTAGAACCTTTTCCGTTAGTGCCCGCCACATGTATACTTTTAAATTTAGTTTCGGGGTTATCCAATATTTTGCAAATAGCAATTGTGTTATTTAAATCTGCCTTATAAGCCGCTGCGCCAACACGCTGAAACATAGGCAATTTAGTAACTAAATATTCTAAAGTTTGTTTATAGTCCATTTTAAAATTTATAGTTTATTGCGTAACAATCTCAAAGAAATTGAAAGCATATTTTTAATTTCCTGCAAAATAATTAGCGCATTTATTTTCGTGAATTTCACATCGTTATTCAACTCAATATTTATAGTCGCAATTTTTATAGTTTTATCTTTATACGCTTTACAAATAAATTCGGTGTCAAATAAAAATCTGTTTATTTTTGTTTGAAGTAAAAGCTCTTTTCCTTTGGTAGAAAAGGCTTTTAAGCCCGATTGTGTATCTGCATACGGAATTCTTAAAAACACTTTATTAAACATATTAAACGATTTTGAAATAAGAGTTCTCAGAAAAGAAAGTTTTTTATAATAGCTATCATTCCTTATTCCAATCACAACATCATTTCCTTCTACTAATTTTTGGTATGCGATTTTTAAACTTATAAGTTGATAAGGAAAATCATAATCAGTATATAGAATATACGGCGCCGTTGTTTGTTTCATTCCTGCCCGCAAAGCAAAACCTTTTCCTTTATTTTCGATGTAGGAAACAATTTTTAGGTGCGGAATTTTTTCTTGTAATTGTTTTGTAAAATCATCGGTAAAATTTTTATCAGAACCGTCATTTACCAATATAATTTTAAATTTTAAATTTGGGAATAGTAATTGTAATTCAGAAAAATGCGCGCAATATTTAGCTACCCAATTCTCATCAGG
>JBDTJJ010000237.1:0-3071 GCA_039935895.1 Bacteroidia bacterium
TGCTATCTGTAAAATCACTTCTAATAAATAAACTATCTGCTACTTGTTTGTTGTAGAAAGTTGTAGAAACCTTGCTGTAGTAACCATCTTTAAAGCTATTATCTTTATTTAAAGTAGATTGATAAAACGGAATCCATGCAGGCAAACCGGCTTGGTGGGTAAGCATTTCTTTAATGATGATTGGTCCTTTATTAGTACCTTTTAATTCAGGTAAATAATGTTCTAAATCTTGATTGATGTCTATCTTTTTCTTGCCCACTAAATCCATTAAAGCCAAGGCAGACGAAGCTATTTTAGTAACCGAAGCTATATCATAAATAGATTGATTGTTTACCGTATCAGTTCCTTCGTAAGTAAATTTGCCGAATGATTTACAGTAAAACATTTTGCCCTCTTTAACAGCTACAATTTGGCAACCGGGATAACATTTATCATTTATGCCCTTTTGCGCGATGCTGTCGATTTGTGCGAGCCTTTTTTTTTTAATTCCTAAAATAATAGGAGCCACTTGCTGAATACGAATTGTATTTTGAATACTAACACCCGAGCCTCGT
This sequence comes from Bacteroidia bacterium, assembly GCA_039935895.1. GTDB lineage: Bacteria > Bacteroidota > Bacteroidia > B-17B0 > Aurantibacillaceae > PALSA-968. Next base: position 555 of record JBDTJJ010000237.1, read on the forward strand.
TTAAACGGAATAGTTGTTACAGGCAGTTTACCGCTAACACTAAGCGCCCCTGCAATTACATCCGATGCTGCTTTTTGCGTGTAGTTATTATACTCGTAACCTTCAATAACTGCTGTTGCTGCGGTTAAGTTTTTAAACTTATTTAAGATGTATGGATTAGAAAAGAAGACTACAATACTTGGTTTTAATTTAATCAGACTATCAATAAAAGCAATGCTTAAAGCGTTTGCACCAAAGTTATCGCTGGGTTTTTGATTGGTTTTATTTACTTGTATAATGACTGTATTGTATGCAGATAGTTTTTTAATCAAGGTATCATAAACTGCTTTCTTTTCATCATGAGAAACACCATAAAAATCTGTTTTAAAGTATTGCGCTAAGTTTTGTGAGAACATATTTTTATCGGTAGAACCCACTGATATCTCAGCAATCTTTAATGTATCTGGTTTTAATAAAGGCAGTAAGTTGTTTTTGTTTTGAAGAAGTGTAATCGCGCTTTCATACAGTTTAGTATTTAAAACAGTAGCTGCATTGGTGTTTATCTCTTCACTGAGTAAACGTGTGGGCGCAAATTTGTTTTTATCTAAACCGCACCAGTATTTTACTTTCAAAATCTTTTTACAACGACTATCAATTTCATCCTGTGTTATTTCGTTATTTGCAATGGCCTTTTTAATTTCTTCTATGGCTTTTGGAACATCTTCGCTAAATAAAAGCATGTCGTTTCCAGCTAAAAGTGCCTTGGTGTCAAGCATACCAGGCTTATTGTAATCGGCTGCGCCTTTCATATTTAAAGCATCGGTAAACACGAGTCCTTTAAAATTCATACGTTCTTTTAGTAATTTTTGAACAATATTTTTAGATAAAGTTGATGGCAAATTCTTGGTAGTATCTAATTTCGGAATAAACAAATGCGCCACCATAATGCTTCCTAAACCACGATCGAATAAATATTTAAAAGGAAATAACTCCAACGTATCTAATCTTTCTAAGCTGTATGGAACAATGGGCAAGGTTTTGTGCGAATCTTTATCCGTATCGCCGTGCCCGGGGAAATGTTTAGCGCAAGCCAGTACGTGTTCATCTTGCAAGCCTTTCATATATAGGTAAGATTTTTTTGCCACCATAGTTTTATCTTCGCCAAAAGAGCGCATAGAAATTACCGGATTGTTGGGATTATTATTTACATCAGCCACAGGTGCAAAATTCACGTTAATGCCAACAGCTTTACATTCTCTCGCAATTTGCCTGCCCATATAATAAATCAGTGAGTCGTTTTGCATAGCAGCCAATGTCATCTGTCGAGGGTATTGCGTGGCACTATCCAATCGCATGGCTAAACCAAACTCGCCATCAATGCTCATTAATAAAGGTGTTTTAGCTCTTGTTTGGTAATAGTTTGCCAGCTTTGTTTGTCTAACGGGTCCGCCTTGCATAAAAATTAAACCGCCAATGTTATATTTAGTAATTAGGCTATCTATTTGCCTAACGTGCTTGGTATCTTTATTGCTCCAAGCGGCAATCATAAATAGTTGCGCTAAACGCTCATCGGAGTTAAGGCTTGCATAAACACTATCTACCCATTTGGTTTCTTGGTTTAAAAATGGAGGTTGAATTTGTGCTGTAATTTTTCCGAATAGAACAGATAACAAAATAATAAGTGAGGCAATTTTTTTCATCTCTATAAAAGTACCTACATATACAAGTGAGAGATAAGCTTTAAAGAAACTTTGCTAACAAGGTGTTTTTAATAATTACGGTTAAATTATAAATACTGCCAGTTAAATATTTAGACAAAAATATTTAACGTATGCTTTTTAATCCTTCAATTGTGGCTCTAGCCAAGCTATTGCTTCATCTATAGTAGAAAATAATTTGGTAGGAGTTAATGGCTTGAAAAAGTTAATGAAATTTTGTCCATCTAAACGAGATGCAGGATTTGTAGTTACAATGGCACGGGCAACAATATTATCTTTTTCGGCACTACGCTGACTAACAATAAATTTAAAAAAATCTTTAGAAGGTGCGTATAAATCAGAAACGTTTATAATGGTTGCATAAGGTTGGTTGCCTGACAATGCTTTTACGGCCTCTAATATTTGAATGCCTTTATCTACATTAATAGATTCTTCAATTAAAGTATCTACGCAAATAATGTTAGGTTTTATAAGCGACAAGGTTACAAAACCGAGTTCTATTTTTTGTGTTATTTTGTGTTGAGAAGGCATTAAATAAAGATTTGGTCGTCTAAATATACAACTTTATCTTTAATTATCAAAATTTCATCTGCAATTTTACGTTTAGCTGCCTACCTGTTAAATAATTAGGAATGCCATATTGCGAACCATTTGTTGCTGTTATCCAAGTATAAGAAACGGTGTTATTTACACCTAATAAATTCCAAACTTCTAAACTTATCCACGATGATTTAATGTAATGAAACATGTTATGTTTTGATAAAGGCTTGCTTTCTTTTATTAATTGATATGAAAAACCTATATCAACACGGCGATAAGC
>JBDTJJ010000238.1:0-3280 GCA_039935895.1 Bacteroidia bacterium
CCGGATACACCAGAGCGCAAACAAATTCTTGATTTTATTGCCAATCAAAAAGATGGTATTGTAAAAGGAGTTTAATTTTGCTATGTAAGAAAAAATAAAACAAGCTTACGCATCTTCCAAATCATACCTCTAATAATAGATTGTACAATTTAATAACCTCAATTTTTCTCAAAAACTGCCTTTTTTTCCCCGATTAAATAAATTTTGTTTCTTTTGCAGTCTTATTTATTTAAAAAGGTAAAGAATGAGCAAGAACCTTGTTATAGTTGAGTCCCCCGCAAAAGCTAAAACCATTGAAGGATTTTTAGGTAAAGATTTTACGGTTAGATCAAGCTTTGGGCATATCCGCGACTTGGTTAAAAAGGGCTATGGCGTTGATATTGAGAACAATTTTACACCCACATACGAAGTTTCTGAGGGCAAAGAAAGAGTGATTGCCGAATTAAAAAAATTAAGCAAAGGTGCCGACATGGTTTGGTTAGCTTCCGATGAGGACCGCGAAGGAGAAGCCATTTCTTGGCATTTAGCCGAAACATTAAACTTAGATCCTAAAAAAACAAAGCGCATCGTTTTTCATGAAATTACAAAATCGGCTATTCAAAAAGCTATTGAAAACCCGCGCCAAATTGATATTAATTTAGTAAACGCGCAACAAGCTCGTCGTGTTTTAGACAGGTTGGTTGGTTTTGAATTATCTCCTATATTATGGAGAAAAATTCGTCCGAGTTTATCTGCTGGTCGTGTACAATCGGTTGCCGTACGTTTAATTGTTGACAGAGAAAGAGAAGTTCAAAATTTTAAATCGACCTCAGCCTATAAAGTAGTCGCCTTATTCAATACCGGAAAAGCAACTTTAAAAGCCGAATTAGATAAACGTTTTGCAACTGAAAAAGAAGCACAAGAATTTTTAGAAAAATGTAAAGCGGCAGTTTTCACTATAGAAACTTTAGAAACTAAACCAGCTAAACGTTCTCCATCTGCACCATTTACAACATCTACATTACAACAAGAAGCAGCTCGTAAATTAGGTTTTTCGGTTTCGCAAACGATGGTTGTAGCGCAAAAATTATACGAGGCAGGAAAGATTACATATATGCGTACCGATAGCGTTAACCTTTCGGAAACCGCTATGAATCAGGCTGACAAAGCTATTAATGCAAATTATGGCGCAAAATATTACCAACCTCGCACGTATAAAACAAAAAGCAAAGGCGCGCAAGAGGCTCACGAAGCTATTCGTCCTACTTATATAGATAGGCAGTTTGTAGAAGGCGAGCGCAACGAACAACGTTTATACGATTTGATTTGGAAACGCACCATTGCTTCTCAAATGAGTGATGCTGAGTTGGAAAAAACAACCGCTAAAATTAAAGTTTCTACCACGTCTGAATTATTTGTTGCCCAAGGTGAAGTTTTAAAATTTGATGGTTTCCTAAAAGTATACATGGAAAGCAGTGATGAAGAAGAAACAGAAACAGTTGAAGCAACATCAGAAAATTCATCTATTCTTCCTCCAATAACACAAGGACAAATTTTACAAAGCAACGAAATTACGGCTACGCAACGTTTCACGCATCATCCGGCGCGTTACACAGAGGCTAGTTTGGTGAAAAAACTAGAAGAGCTTGGAATTGGCCGTCCGTCAACGTATGCGCCAACTATTTCTACCGTTCAAAAAAGAAATTATGTAGAAAAAACTGATAGAGAAGGTAATGCGCGTAACTACGTAAATCTTATTCTATCAAAAAATAATATTACTAAAGAAACAAAGACAGAAAATACCGGCGCTGAAAAAAATAAATTATTTCCAACCGATATTGGTATGGTGGTTAATGATTTTTTGATTCAATATTTCCCTGATATTTTAGATTTTCATTTTACAGCAAAAGTTGAAGAAGAGTTTGATGAAATTGCTGATGGAAAATTAGATTGGGCTAAAATGCTGAAAACATTTTATACTCCGTTCCATAAAACAGTAGAAAAAACAATTGATAATTCTGAACGCGCAAGCGGAGAAAGAGTTTTAGGTGTTGACCCGGCAAGTGGCAAACCAATTTTTGTACGTATTGGTCGTTTTGGCCCTTTAGCACAAATTGGCGAAACCATTGAAGGTGGCGATAAACCTCGTTTTGCAAGTCTTCGTAAAGATCAGCGTATGGAAATGATTACGTTAGAAGAAGCCCTTGATTTATTTAAACTTCCTGCGCATTTAGGTACGCACAACGATAAAGATGTATCGGTTAATTTAGGTCGTTTTGGCCCGTATGTAAAGTTTGGCGAAGCGTTTATTTCTATCCCAAGAGGCGAAGACCCTTTTAAGGTTGATATGGAAAGAGCCATTCAATTAATTGCCGATAAAGAAGTAGCCGATGCGCCTATTGCGTTTTACAAAGGCGAGCCGGTAACTAAAGGTAAAGGTCGTTTTGGTCCGTTTATTAAATTAGCTGGTTTATATATTAACGTGCCAAAGGCTTATGATTTTGATAATTTATCGCAATCTGATATTGATGAATTAGCGAGCAAAAAATTAGAAAAAGAGGCTAATCGTTTTATACAAAAGTGGGACGATGAAAAAATTGCTATCGAAAACGGACGTTGGGGACCATTTATTCGTTTCAATAAATTAATGTTGAAGTTGGATAGAAAAGCTAAAGGTGATAAATATACTCCGGAAGAATTGGCTACTATTTCTTTAGATGAAATTAAACGCATGATTTTAGATCAAATGCCAACTGCTTTTGATAAAAAAGGCGCTAAGAAAACGGCTGCAAAAAAAGCAGGTACTAAAACTGCGACGAAAAAAGTAGCGGTTAAAAAATCAGTTAAGAAAGCCGCCGTAAAAAAAGTAGTTAAAAAGTCTGCCAAAAAAGCGACTTCTAAAAAGTAAATTTCTTCTTTGGGCGCTTTGTCATTTCGAGTGATTCGAGAAATCTCTTGTGCTGGCAGGATTTTCTCGCTAAAAAAATTCGAATTAACTCATCTTTTTAGGATGTTGCTTCGAAACGCTATTTAAACTTTATGCGCGGACCAAAGTTTTGGTAATTGATCATCTTTATCGGCGGAACTTTATTGTGCTGCATATCTAAGTATTTCAAATTTGTAAGTCCGTTAATTTGCGGTGGCACATCGGTTAGTTTATTGTCATTTAGGTAAAGGTTTTCTAAATGTGTAAGCATACTAAAATTATTAGGCAAAGCTACCAAATCACCATTTTCTAAATGCAAGCTGGTTAACTTAGGTAGGGTGCTTAACACATTTACATTTTGTGTAAAATCTGTTT
>JBDTJJ010000239.1:0-4871 GCA_039935895.1 Bacteroidia bacterium
CCTTCACATCGTGGCGTACAAAGGCTTCTCCGGTTATTTTTTCGTACAATTCAATATATCGGGTAGAAATTTCGTTTACCCACTCATCGCTCATTTCGGGCACGGTTTGTCCGTCTTTACCCTGAAAGTTATTAGCAATCAGCCATTGGCGCACAAATTCTTTGCTTAATTGTTTTTGAGGCTCGTTGTTTTTTTGACGATCGGCATATCCTTCTAAATAAAAATAGCGAGAAGAATCGGGCGTGTGAATTTCATCTATCAGGTATATTATACCATCATCGCCTAAACCAAACTCATATTTAGTATCCACCAAAATTAAACCTTGTTTTGCGGCAATTTCAGTGCCTCGTTGGTAAAGCGCACGCGTATATTTTTCTAGCTGTATATAATGTGCTTCGCTTACAATACCTTGTTTTAAAATTTCTTCGCGAGAAATATCCATATCATGTCCTTCACTAGCTTTGGTAGTTGGCGTAATAATAGGTTTAGGTAGTTTATCATTTTCTTTTAAACCTTCGGCTAATGTTACGCCGCATAATTCACGTAAATTGCTTGCGTAAGTTCTGGCTGCATGGCCGGCTAAATAACCACGTATAACCATTTCTACTTTAAAAGGATGGCACATTTTGCCAACTGTTACAACAGGATCTGGATTTGCCATCATCCAGTTAGGGACAATGTCTGCCGTAGCTTTCAAAAATTTGGAGGCTACTTGGTTAAGCACTTGTCCTTTATAAGGAATGCCGCGTGGCAACACTACATCAAATGCAGAAATACGATCGGATGCTACCATTACCAAATATTTGTTGTTAATGGTGTAAACATCTCTTACTTTTCCTTTGTAAAAAGAGGTTTGGTTTTTGAAATTGAATTTTGTTTCGGTTAATGCGTTCATTATTTTAAATATAGCTTAGATCGTGTTCCATTAGTTAATTGACTTTCACTTATTTCGTCTATCCATGTATCATATATTATTGGCGTTGTACCATTGTATGCAAAATGAGAATTTACTAGGACAAAATAACGATGAGAAGTTGCTTTTTCAAAAAAACCAAACGTGAAATATCCTTTCTCATTAGTATAAACAGTCCCGTAGTCAAATTTGTCGCAATCGGTCGATGCTGTATTACCCTTACAAGCGGATAAATTAACTGAAACATTAGGTACAGGGCGGCCTCCGAGTGAATCATACACAAATCCGTTATAAGATATTTTGGTAAAAGGCTTTTTATTACAAGTTGTATTTAAAAACACAAGTCCTAAAAAAACAGCAACAATAGAAAGTCTTTTAATTCTTTTCATGAGTAATAAATCTATGGCAATTTACTATTTTATTTTTTATCAGTATCGTAACGCGCAATAATTTCTTTTACCAATTTATGACGAATAATATCTTCCGCTTGCAGATAAATAAAATCGATGCCTTTTGTTTTTTCTAATAACTGAATAGCTTGCAATAAACCAGATGATTGATTACGAGGCAAATCTACCTGCGTGGTATCTCCGGTAATAATAAATTTTGCGTTGCTACCCATACGGGTTAAAAACATTTTCATCTGACTTTGCGTGGTGTTTTGAGCTTCATCTAAAATAACAAAAGCGTTATCAAGTGTTCGTCCGCGCATAAAAGCAAGTGGTGCAATTTGTATAATTTGCGCTTCTAAGTATTGGTTTAATTTATCAGGCGGAAGCATATCAAACAAAGCATCATACAAAGGCTGTAAATAAGGATCTAATTTTTCTTTTAAATCTCCGGGCAAAAAACCAAGATTTTCTCCGGCTTCAACCGCAGGGCGTGTAAGTATAATTTTTTTTACTTCCTTATTTTTTAAAGCTCTAACAGCAAGCGCAACGGCGGTGTATGTTTTTCCGCTTCCGGCAGGACCAACAGCAAACATCATATCATTTTTTAAGATAGATTTTACCATTAGTTTTTGATTTTCGGTGCGTGCTTTTATAGCATTGCCCGTAACACCAAATAAAATAATATCGCTTCCGGTATCGGCACTTTTTTCAATAATGTTATCGCCGTTTTGCCCAAGTAGCCTATCAATAGAGGCTTCTGTAAGTGTGCCAGCTTTGTGGTAATGATCGGATAATAATTTTAATTTCTTTTCGAAACGCAATATTTCAGCATCATCGCCATTTAATTTTATATCAAAACCACGCGCTACAATACGCAATTTTGGAAAATATTTTTTAATAGCATTTAGCTTAACATCGTTTACGCCATATAACTCAACAGGTTCAAAGGCATCTATGTTTACAGTTTTTTCGCTCAAAATAAATTAGGATAGATTATTAAACACAAAATTATATAATTACTTTTACAGCAAAGGTTATATTTTACTAACAAGATTAAACAATGCCGCTCATAACTCTTACAAGCGATTTGGGTATCAAAGACAATTATGTTGCTTTGGTAAAAGCGGGCGTTCTATCAACTGTAGAAAACGCAACCATTGTAGATATTAGTCATGATGTAGAAAAATTTAATCTTACGCATACGGCTTATATTTTTGGAAATGCTTTTAACTTTTTTCCTGCCGGCACTTTTCATTTAGTGGGCGTAAAAAGTCAGGAAACCGCCAGTCGTTTATTATACATTGAAATTGATAATCAAAAAATAATTTGTTTAGATAATGGTTTTATAACATTGCTACAAGATTTACCAAGGGCAAAAGTTTTTTATTTTGCCAGCACCGGGTTTGAGGCTGGTTTGTTTTTTATGAAAGATGCCATGGTTAAGGCTTTGCAGGCATTAATAACACAACCCGACATTATACAACCTTGTAAAGATTATGTGCAGCTGATGTTATTTAGGCCAACCGTTACGCCGCAATCTATTATTGGACGATGCCTTCACATTGATGATTTTGGAAACGTAGTAACCAATATTACCAAAGCATTTTTTGAAGCAGAAAACGCAGGGCGAAAATTTATAATTAGTTTGCCTGGTGTTGAAATTGATAAAATTGTGAATGATTATGATGATGTAAGTGCTAACAACGCCTTGGCATTATTTAATACGTTTGGTTATTTAGAAATTGCCATTAATAGAGAAAAAGCCAGCAAATTATTGTTTCCAAAAGACATGAAAACCAACACCGATTTTAATATTTCTATTCAGTTTGAAGATTAATTATGATTATACGCATTGTAAAACTAAGTTTTGAGCCCGAAAACATTGAAACGTTTGTCAAATTATTTCACGATACAAAAGACACTATAAAAAGTTTTGAAGGCTGTTCTCATTTGGAATTATTGAATGATATAAATAACCCAAATGTTTATTTTACATACAGCTATTGGGAAGACGAATCTTTTTTAAATGCTTACCGAAATTCTGATTTCTTTAAAGATGTTTGGCAGCAAACCAAAGTTCTTTTTAATGATAAGCCACAGGCTTGGAGTGTTAAGCGCGTTTAGCAATATATTAAACCACATAGAAACATAGGGGAATTCTAAACCTAGAAAAAATAAAAGCATAGAAAAACTATATACCTATGTGTTTAAAGAAAACCCACATAGAAACATAATTTTTTTGTATCTAAAAATAGCCTACTAGAAAAACTATGTACCTATGTGTTTAAAAGAACTACTTATTAAAAGGATGCGATTTTACAACCTCAATATCTTTTTTAATCAACTTAGTAATATCTTTTAAATAAGGCATTTCATCTTGTGTGCAAAAAGAAATAGCAATACCGCTTGCTCCGGCTCTACCTGTTCTTCCAATGCGGTGTACGTAGGTTTCAGCTTGCTCGGGTAATTCGTAATTTATAACGTGTGATAATTTATCTACATCAATTCCACGCGAAGCAATATCGGTTGCAACTAAAACTCTAATAGTTCTGTCTTTAAACCCTTTTAAGGCTTTAACACGTGCGCCCTGAGATTTATTGCCATGTATAGCTTCCGCTTTAACGCCATCGCCATTCAGTTCTTTAGCCACTTTATCTGCACCACGTTTAGTACGTGTAAAAACTAAAGCGCTTTCAATGCTCGCATCTTTTAAAATATGTTTTAATAACGGACGCTTATATTCTTTTCTTACATAATAAACCGTTTGTTTAACTAATGTAGCCGTTGAAGATACCGGAGAAACCGCTACACTTACCGGGTTTTTAAGAATAGTGTTTGCCAACTTCATAATATCGGGTGCAGCCGTTGCAGAGAAAAATAATGTTTGGCGCTTGGTAGGAATCTTAGCAATAATTTTTTTAATATCATTTATAAAACCCATGTCCAACATTCTGTCGGCTTCATCCAATACAAAAAATTCTATATTGTTTAGTTTCACAAAACCTTGATTCATTAAATCTAACAATCTGCCTGGCGTTGCAACCACTACATCAACACCACGTTTAATAATATTTACTTGTGGGTTTTGGTTTACGCCACCAAAAATAGTTGTGTGCGTTATGCCTAAGTTACTGCCGTACTCTAAAAAGTTAGCGCTTATTTGTAAAGCAAGTTCGCGGGTTGGCGCAAGTATTAAGGCCTTAATTGTTTTTTGCTGCGGACTAGTTGCTCTTCTGGCATCTAACAATTGTAAAATTGGTAAAGCAAATGCGGCTGTTTTACCAGTGCCGGTTTGTGCGCAACCAAAAATATCTTTTCCTTCTAATATGTGCGGAATAGATTGTTCTTGTATAGGCGTTGGGTTTTTATACCCTTTTTTATCTAAAGCAGTAAGTAGCTTTGGAATAAGTTTTAAATCTGAAAATGTCATTTCTTGTTTTGTTTAAATTATAAATACATAGTATATGCGCATAGCACATTACCAAATTAACCTTTAAGAAAAATGTAAAATATATCGTATTGTGACTAACGGAATACAAACTGATTGAGATACAATCTTCTAATTG
>JBDTJJ010000240.1:0-5868 GCA_039935895.1 Bacteroidia bacterium
GCCATAAAAGAAACATCTACACTATAAATAGGTATTTCGCCTCGCGTAATGGTAAAATCTATCAATTGTTTTTGCCCTTCGCGTTTAATGGCAATATTTACTTTGGTGCCTTTATTACCCCGAAGTAACTCAAACACTTTTTTATTGGTTATTTTTATGCCTGCTACTTTTTTATTGTCAACCTTTACAATTCTGTCGCCGGCTTTAACACCAAGGCGTTCAGAAGGGCCACCTTCAATAGGGTGCACCACGCAAATAGTATCGTTTACAATATTAAACTCAATGCCAATGCCATGAAAATTACCTTGTAAAGGTTCGTTGGTTTCTTCTAATTCGGCCGCAGGAATGTAATCAGAGTGTGGGTCTAATTGCTTTAACATGGCAGTCAGCGTACTTTCTTCCAGTTTCTTGCGATTAATAGTATCTACGTAATTTTCCTCAATAAAATCAAGCACATTATCAATCTTTCCGCCCTGTTTGTGTGGAGATGATATTGCCGTGGCCGTTTGGCGTTTCATGTTTAAAACAGTCCCCATAACAATGCCGGCAATAAGCAAACAAGCGTAAATTAAGGGGTTAAGCCATTTTTTGGGTGAAGAATTGTTAATTGGGTTATCCATATATTGCCGACAAAAGTAATTGTTTAATTTTGTAAGATGATGCCTTATTTAAAATACCCTGTTTTTTTTGTTTTATTAGCAATTTGCCTTATTGGTTTTTCGTGTAAAAAGAGCACCCCTCAAAATGTGCAAAATAACGCCACCATTGTTCAGGCAACTAATACGCCCGTAAACATTCAGGTTTATTTATCGGCACACCCCAATTTAAATGTAGTGGGCGGCATAGATACCATTTCTAATGTAGGTATTAGAGGCATTATCATTTATCACGCATCGTCTGGGTTTTATTCATACGAAAGAGCTTGTACCTATGATGGAACTACCAGCAAGACCGCAAAAATTTTTTCGTACAATACGTTTAGTGCTAAATGCAAACTTTGCAACTCTGTTTTTACCCTTGCAGATGGCACGGGCAACCCAACGCAAACACCGGCAACGTATGCCTTAAAGCAATATGCAACAGCTTTTGATGCGTCTTCAAACATCATTCACATAACAAATTAGGTTTAAGTTTTGGGCGTTCCGGCGCATTGTCATATGGTACGACTCGAGAAATATCTAGCGCCGTCGGGCTGGTTGGCGCAAAGCTTTTTCGATTACAAAAAAGGCTTTCAGCCACCATCCCTAACGCAAATACCTCGTAAATTCTCTTTTAGCCTCATAAAAATCTTTTTTACCAAATTATTATCCGAATTAAATTTTTATAAATTTACACGTGCAAATAAAAAAAGTCTTTTTAGTATTCTTATTGTTTTTTAGCCCTATTTTATTTGCTCAACAGGCCGATAAAAACAATTTCTATATACGCGCTGCTTTTAACTATGGCTTTATTATGCAGCAACATAATAGCATTGGGCATTTGGTTAACGGCAATATTGGTGGTTTTGAACTTAATTATGTGCGTCCAACCAGTGGCGATAAAATTTGGCATGCAGAAAATAATTATCCTGAGCGTGGTGCCGGCTTTTCGTTCTTTAATTTAGATAATCCAAAACAACTTGGTAATTTATATGCTTTCTACTTTTTTTATGATATTCCTTTGCGTAAAAAAGAAAAGCCTTTTAGGGTTTATTTACGCACCTGCGAAGGCTTAGCTTTTGCACCTGTTCATTTCGACCCAATAACCAATCATAAAAATAATGTTTTAAGCAGCCCGGTAAACTCGTATGTAAACCTAAAACTTTATTACCGTTGGAATATTTGTAAACGCTTGCGTTGGGAAGCCGGCTTAAATTTTTCGCACGCATCAAACGGCAGGTTTGAAGTGCCTAATTTAGGAATTAATTTAGTTACCTTTAATACAGGCTTTGTTTATAAAATTTTGGCTAAAACGCCAACCATTATAACGGCAGTAGATTCATCCTCTAAAATAAAAACCAAAAACGAATTATTTATTTGGGGTGCTGTTGGTTTAAATGAGGTAGATCAACCGCGTGGAAAAAAATATGTAGCCCAAAGTTATTCGGCAGCGTTTTATCATAATATACATAACAGGGGTAAAATTGGCGTAGGACTTGACGTTTACTACAATGCCGCAAACCTGCATCAATTAAAAGGAGATAGTGTCCATCTTTCTTCTAATTTAGAAAACATACAAGTGGGCGTAAAAATTGCTTATGCGTATAACATTGGCAGGTTTAGTCTTCCCATAGAAATGGGTTATTATCTGTATTCTAAAAGTAAAGACGACGGCATATTTTTTCACCGTATAGGTATGCGTTATTATTTTAAAAATAATTTTGTAGCAATTTTATCTTTAAAAACACATTGGGCGGTAGCCACCTATTTCGAATTTGGCGTTGGTTATAAAATCCCTATAAAAAAGAAAATTAAACTGTAAAATTATGCAACAAATAATAGAATGTGTCCCAAATTTTAGTGAGGGATCTGACCTGAACTTAATTAAACAAATTACAAACGAAGTTAAAGCCGTTGAAGGTGTACGCTTATTAAATGTAGATCCGGGTAAAGCAACAAACCGCACGGTAGTAACTTTTGTAGGTAGCCCGGAAGCCGTTGTAGAAGCGGCTTTTAGAGCTATTAAAAAAGCAGGCGAGTTAATTGATATGAGTAAACATAAAGGCGAACATCCTCGTATGGGCGCTACCGATGTTTGTCCGTTAATACCCATTGCAAATATTAGTATGGAAGAGACAGCTAAGTGGGCGCAAAAATTAGCTGAACGTATTGGAAAAGAAATAGCCTTACCAGTTTATTTATACGAAGCAGCGCAAGCAGATAAAAAACGTAGCAATCTTTCGGTTATACGTGCCGGAGAATACGAAGGCTTCTTTAAAAAAATAAAATTACCCGAGTGGAAACCCGATTTTGGTCCGGCTGAGTTTGATGCAAAACGTGGCGCAACTGTTATTGGCGCACGCGATTTTTTAGTAGCGTATAATGTAAATTTAAATACCACTTCTACACGTCGTGCAAACTCTATTGCGTTTGATGTGCGCGAAGGTGGACGTGTAAAACGTGAAGGAAATCCTATTACTGGAAAAATTGTAAACGATGCAAACGGTAAGCCAGTTATGATACCTGGAAGTTTAAAATCTGTAAAAGCAATTGGTTGGTATATTGAAGAATATGGAGTTGCACAAATCTCTATGAACCTTACCAACATTAATATAACGCCCGTACATATTGCGTTTGATGAGGTTTGTAAAAAAGCTACTGAGCGCGGCATTCGTGTTACGGGTTCTGAATTGGTTGGATTAATTCCGTTGAAAGCTATGCTTGATGCTGGAAAATATTTCTTGCTAAAACAACAACGTTCTATTGGTGTTTCCGAAAAAGAGTTGATTAAAATTGCGGTAAAATCTATGGGACTAGATGAGTTAGCTCCTTTTAAACCCGAAGAAAGAATTATAGAATACATGTTGCGCGATAAGGCTGATAGCAAATTAGTCAGCATGACTTTAGTTGATTTTGCTGATGAAACGGCGAGTGAGAGTCCTGCGCCGGGTGGAGGTTCTATTGCTGCGTATGTAGGTTCTTTAGGCGCTGCTTTAGCAACAATGGTTGCAAATTTATCATCACACAAAAAAGGTTGGGATGATAAATGGGAGGAGTTTAGCAATTGGGCAGAAAAGGGTGAGCATTATAAAGGCGAGTTAGTAAAATTAGTTGATCAAGATACAGCTGCCTTTAATAAAATTATGACTGCCTTTGGTTTGCCTAAAACAACTGACGAGGAAAAAAACAATCGTACAAAAGCTATACAAGATGCTACTAAGTTTGCTATTGAAATTCCATTTAAAGTAATGGAAGTTTCTTACGCAAGTATGGAAGTTATAAAAGCTATGGCAGAAATTGGCAATCCTAATTCGGTATCAGATGCCGGAGTTGGTGCGCTTTGTGTGCGTAGTGCGGTTATGGGTGCTTTTATGAATGTGCGTATTAACGCAGCAGGTTACGATGATAAAACTTTTGTAAACGATATTATTGCAAAAGGAAAAGAAATAGAGAACAAAACCATTGCATTGGAAACGGCTATTTTAAAAATTGTAAACGATAAAATTGGAGTTTAATTTATGTTGACGAAGCGCAAATACATCTTGCAATAAAAATTTATAAATTTGATTATATGAAAAAATTACTTGCTTTTCTTTTTATACTTAACACGGTATTTGCTTATGCGCAAGATACTGCACACGTAAAAGCTGTAAAAACAAAGCGGTTTTTTGTTGGGATAAATTTTTCTCCCGATATATGCGAAGGAATATTAACAAAACCTATTTTAGATAATTTAGGTTTAAAGTCCATATCAAAATTTGGCTTTACTAGTGGAATTAATAGTTGTTTTGTAATTACAAAACATATTAGCATAGATTTTGGAGTTCAATATTCTAAAAAAGAAGTTAAAGTAACATCAGATTTAACCTTTGGCGATATGATTGACAGAAGAAGAGGATTTGTTTACAACACGAATGAACTTAATTTTGGATATAGCATTTATAATTATTTAGATATTCCTCTTAAAGCGAATTTTATTTTTGGCAAAAGAAAGACACGTTTTATTAGTAGTGTGGGCTTAACAACCAATATCCTACTTAAAGCTACGGGCTCATTTTATACTGGAAATAATTATAGTAGAATTAATCTTTCTCCAACGATAAGTGCGGGTATAGATTATAAAATAAATAGGAAGCAATTTTTTAGAATTGAACCAACTTTTAGATACGGTGTATTAAAAGTATCAGACAACCTTGCTACACAATATCTGTGGAATGCAGGCATAAACGTTTCTTGGTATTTTTTATAAAAGAGAAATGATATTTATAAAAAAAATAAGTTCCTTCATATTAAAAAAACCATCCTTATTTCTTTTTCTTTTCATTGTAATATTTACTTCGGATAGGTATCATCGCTGGGCTTCTTGGATTTCAGAGGAGCAAGGCCCATTTTATTATGATATAGCCGAGTATTATTATTTTCTTCCGGCAACGTTTATTAATCATAGTTTTTCGGCAGATAAAAATAAAGACGCACCCGCACCAAGTACATATAATATAAGTCGCCGTACAATTGGAATGGCAGTTATGTACAGTCCGTTTTTTTTTATCTCTAACCAGGTTGCAAAAACGTACGGTTATTTGCAAGACGGTTATTCATTGCCTTACAAGTGGGGCATACATTGGGGTTCTATTATTTATAGCATACTTGGCCTTTGGTTTTGCCGAAAAAACTTACTTCTCTTTTTTAACGAAACAGTTACCTGCATATCGTTAATCTGTGTTTTTTTTGGAACAAATCTATTTTTCTATACCTATGGTTGTGGCGAAATGCCACATTGCTATTTGTTTTTTTTATACAGCGTCTTTATTTTTTTTAGTCTGAAATGGATTTTAAAAGACAGTACAAAACATCTTTATTTTTTAGCAATTATACTTGGTTTAATAACCTTAATAAGACCGACAGATATATTGGTTGCTTTATTTATTCCTTTATTCAAAGTGAGTTCTTTACGAGATTTGTCGGAGAGATTTAAGTTTATAATTCATAAACCTGTTGCCTTACTAATTTCTTTTGTCCTGTTTTCTTTTCCATTAATAATACAAATGCTGATATGGAAAAAAAATATCGGTCATTATTTTGTGGATATGTATAGCGACGAACATTTTTTCTTTTCAGATCCACAACTACTAAATATACTTTTTAGTTTTAGAAAAGGCTGGCTGCTTTATACACCTATGATGGTTTTTTCTTTGATAGGATTATTTATTGCAAAATTCCGTTTAAAAGA
>JBDTJJ010000241.1:0-5412 GCA_039935895.1 Bacteroidia bacterium
AAGAGATGTAGGCGTATATTTCTGTATTAATACCAAACTCGGCCGGATTGGTAAAAACATACGTATATAAAATAACCAATAAATAACCCAAAAACCTAGGCAGAATAGTGCTTAGGCCGTAAACAGCAGTTTGGGAAGCTAAATTTTTTAACGGGTTTGCCACGATTATGCTTTACATTAAAGCAAGAAAATTACGATTTAATTTTATTGATAAGTGCCGTTGTTGAAAAGCCTTGTGTAAGTTCAATCGTAGCAACTTCTCCGCCACGTGCTTTTACAATATCGTAACCTACAATTTCTTCGGCTTTGTAATCGGCACCTTTTACCAATACATCTGGTTGAATGGCGCTAATTAAATTATAAGGAGTTTCTTCATCAAATAAAACAATAGCATCTACAAAACCAAGTGCAGCTAAAATAAATGCGCGCGATTGTTCTGTGTTTATTGGCCTTTCAGGAGATTTATTTAATCGCTTTACAGAAGCATCTGTATTTAAACCGATAATTAATTTTTGTCCTAAATCTTTTGCTTTGGTTAAATAATCAATATGCCCTTGATGTAAAATATCAAAGCAGCCATTTGTAAAAACAATTTTATTGTTAAACATACGCCAAACATTTGCACGTTTTTTTACCTCATCCCGAGATATGATTTTATGCTGAAGTATTTGCTGATACGTTATCATTGTTGTTGTTGTTTAGTAAAGGTAAAAATAAAAAACATAATCCCCCAATTACTAAAATAGCTACAAATTGTACGCCCCAAGTTATCCACGGAAAGGCAACAGCCACGCCATTTGCCACGCCATAAAATAACAATACTTGGGTAGCAATTAACTGGTACGCGCCTATGCCACCCGGACTAACCATTACCCCAATAGTGCCAAACAACAAAACAGATAAGGCTGGTTTAATGCCTAAAACAGCCGTTTCGGGGAAACAGAAAAAGCATACATAAAGACTTAAAAAATACATTACCCAAATTAAAACACTTTGAAAAACAAACAACCACGGGCGTTTTAAATCTTTTATAGATTTTAATCCATCGGCAAAACTTTTAAGTAAGCCGCCAATTTTTCCGGTAAAGAGCGATTTTATTTTGTTTCTCAACGCAAATAAAATTCCCACAAAAGATAGTACGCCAATAACCAAAATGGCTAAATATATTTTATTGTGCAACAAGCCTCCCATTTTGTTAGATAAGGGTTGCAAAACGTATAAATTGGTTAAACCCGTTAACTCAGTAAACTGAACAGCTAAGGTGATGAAGAACAAGAGTAATAATAAAATAACATCTACTATCCGCTCGGTAATAACAGTGCCTAAAGCAGCGGGGAACGGTATTTTTTCGTACTTGGTTGCCACGCCGCACCTACTAAGTTCTCCAGCGCGAGGTACGGCATAATTTACTACGTAACCAATCATTACGCCGGCAAAAGAATTTTTAAAAGAAATTGAATGTCCAAGCGGTTGCATGAGTAAATTCCAACGCCAAGCGCGGACTACGTGTGCCAGTAAACTTATTATTGCAGAGATGAAAACAATGGTGTAATCTGCATTTTTAAAAGACTGTTTGGTAGTTTCTATGTCCTTATCAGGAATATTATGAATAGAAAGCCATACTAAACCAACCCCTATTGCGGCAAATAACACCAGCTGCAATATGGATTTTAGTTTCGGGCTCAATGAATTAGGCTTTTAAACGATTTGTTTCTGTCTCGGGAAAAATTACCCAAGGAGTAAATTTTTTAGCTTCTTCAAACTTCATCTGGGCATAAGAAATTACAATAACTACATCTCCTTTTGCAATGCGCAACGCTGCTGGTCCGTTCATACAAATAACCCCAGAACCGCGTTCTCCTCTGATTACGTAAGTAATTAAGCGCTCTCCGTTTCTTTTATTAAGCACGTGTACTTGTTCGTTTTCTATAAGGTTGGCGGCATCCATTAAATCTTCATCAATAGTAATGCTACCAATGTAATCTATTTCGGCTTGGGTAACCGTTACCAGGTGTAGTTTTGATTTTAATACATTAATCTCCATGCGACGGCAAATGTAGAAATAATTTAGGTTTTTAGAAGATATGGGTAAGAAATAGATGTTTTTGTTAGGGATTAATTTTTTTATAAGGCGCAAAAGAATTTCTGATAAAGCGTTTTAAATGTTTTATACAAATACCTGGCTCTTCTAAAAAACCCATGTGTCCGCTGTTTTCAAGCAATAACACATCTTTATATTTAGCAATTTGCGCTTGATCTAATAAAGATTGCATAGGCAAAATATTATCATACTTGCCCACAACAAACAAAACAGGATAATTAGCAAAGTGCAAAACCACATCTCTGCTTGGTCGGTTTTTCATACCTTCAAGTGTTGCTATAATACCGCGTTTAGATGTTTTGCGTGCAATTTGCTGTGTGGTTAAAATTTCTTTTTTTAGGCGCTTTAGGTTTTTAGTGTTGAATAAATTATCAATAGTAGCTCTTACATAAATAGCATGATTTTGTTTTACAATTTTAATGGCCTTGCTGCGCTCCTTTTTCTTTTGCTCGCTATCGGCATAAGAGGTAGAATGAAACAAGCACAAACCCCTTACAAAATCGGGATATAATTCAGCAAAAGCTAAACCTGTATAACCACCCATACTATGACCTATAAGCACATACTTTTTTAAACGTAAGCTATCCATTACGGCTTTAACCGCTTGCGCCATTAATTCCATGCTGTGTACATAGCCAAAACAATCGCTTTGTCCGTGCCCAGGTAACTCAATACAAATTACTTTAAACTGTTTTGAAAGAGATTCTTTTACAATATCCCAACTTTGCGCAGAGCCTAAAAACCCATGCAAAAGCACAACTGCTCTACCTTTTCCACTAACGGTAAAAGCAATTTTTTCTTGTTTAAAATTTGCGTATTGATAATCTGTTTTAGGTTTCACTTAAAACAAAAATAAGTAATTGTATAAATTAGCTGTTATATGTTTAAAATTAAAGATTTCAGGATTAAAAAAACAGGTTTCAATTAATATACTCTTTTATTATTTTTTAAACCCATAAAAACAAAAACGCCGCTTAAAAAATTAAGCGGCGTTTTTTTGATAGAATTTATAGAAAATTATTACTCGGTAATAACTATATGTTGCATACCTGTGCCTTGCGCATTTTGTAAACGTATAACATACATGCCGTTTGCAAGGTTTGCATTTATAGTTTGTAATGCACTGTTTAATTTAGTTGTGTAAACAGCTTGTCCAATGGCATTGTAAATGGTAAGCGTTGTGTTTTCTGCATAGTTTGCACTTGCAATAGTAAACTCACCTTTGCTTGGGTTAGGGTAAATACTAACATTTATGTTGTTACTGTATTTAGCAATGCCTGCACATATAGTAACTGTTACGTTAGTAGAACTCATACCTGTGCAACCATTTCCATCTGTACCACTAACGCTATAAGTAGCATTGGCAGTTGGTGTAGCAACTATGCTACCAGTTGTTTGACTTGTACTCCAAGTATAAGTTGTAGCACCATTAGCTGTTAATGTAACCATAGCGCCTGGGCAAATAATTGTATCACTAGGTGTTATGGTAAGCGTTGGTAAAGCATTAACGTTTATAGTTGCTACAGCCATATTCATACAATTGTTTCCATCAGTACCTGTAACCGTATAACTTGATGTTACAGTTGGTGTAGGTGTAATTGATGTGGTATTAACACCTGTACTCCAAGTATAAGATGTTGGCGTACCGTTTACACTTATCATATCCATAGTACCAGCACAAACAGTTGCTGTATTTACAGTTACAGTTAAAGTTGGTAAAGCATTAACGGTTACAGTTGATACTGCACTATTCATACAATTGTTAACATCTGTACCTGTCACCGTATAATCGGTGGTAGTTGCTGTTGGCGTAACAATAGTTGCAGCCGTATAATCGCTAGTGCTCCAAGTATAAGTATCAGCTCCGGTAGCTGTTAATGTGCTTGTAGCTCCTGCACAAATAACGGATGCGCTTGCTGTTACAGTTAAAGTTGGTAAAGCATTTACTGTTACTGTTGCTACTGCACTATTCATACAATTATTGGCGTCTGTACCAGTAACAGTATAATCGGTTGTAGCTGCAGTTGGTGTTGGTGCAATAGTAGCTGTTGTTTCTGTTGTGCTCCAAGTATAAGTAGCTGCTCCAGTAGCTGTTAAAGCTGCTGCGTTGCCTGTACAAATTGCTTGGCTATTTACACCTACAGTTGGTAAAGCATTTACGGTTACAGTTGCTAACGCCATGTTTGAATTACAACCTACACTGTTTGTACCTACTACAGAGTATGTAGCATTAGAAGTTGGATTTACAGTATAAGCTGCTGTAGCCGGACCTGCTGTCCAAGTATAAGTTGAAACATTACCAGCAGCCGTTAATGTAGTAGTTGCGCCAGCACAAATTGTAGTAGTACCTGAAACAGCAATACTTGGAGAAACAAATGCAGGGGCAACAGAACCAGTAGTTACTCCACCTGGGGCTACCCAGTTAGAAGTTGCACCTGTTAAAGCCATATTAGTTAAAGTTCCGTTGTATCCATTTCCAGTTACGTCGGTTAAAGCAGTAACAGTTGAGTTACTTCCTGCTGAAACCCCTTCATTAAACTGATAATAAGCCAATAAGCCTGTTTGCGGAAGAATTAATTCTCCATTCATGCTGTTTTGAATTTCACCTTGGCAAAGTGCGCGAGTCCAAATTCTAACTTCATCGATACTACCTACAAAATTTTCAGGGATCGTATTTCCTCCAATCACTATATCGTTTGTTGTGGCTACTAAACTACCGGTTATTCCTGTTTGAGTAGCTGATAAAACACCATTAACATAAATCATAAGGTTATTACCATCCCAAACACCTGCAACATGTTGCCATGTATTAAGTGTAATAGTATTGGGCGCCGATAAAACCTGTCTATATCCCGAGCCGGCACTCACAAAAAAAGTAACCGAATTTCCTTGCAAGCGCATATCAAACTGCATTTGATTTAAAGGAGTAGAATAATTACCTATAATAGTTTTGTAAGATCCTGCGAATGATGTAGGATAAATCCAAGACTCAACAGTAACACTTGTTTTATTAAACAAAGCAGTATTCATAGTATGGCCAATAGAAACAGAATCATTACTTCCATCAAAATTTAAAGCTGCGCCATTAATTGAAACAGTTGATGTAGCCATATTTGATAAACAACCTACACTGTTTGTGCCTACTACCGAATACGTAGTGGTTACAGTTGGGCTAACACTTACCGATGCTGTAGTAGCACTTGCTGCGTTTGCACTCCAAGTATAGGTACTTACACCGCTTGCTGTTAATGTGGCTGTTGAACCAAAATTAATTGTACCACCAGCCGTAACACTAATAACCGGACTAACAA
>JBDTJJ010000242.1:0-3682 GCA_039935895.1 Bacteroidia bacterium
AATAATATTTCCACCATTAACGTAAGCTCCTAATTGAGATGTGTTACCATCAGTAATCGTATCTGGATGCGCAAAAGTAGTTAGTACAGATGATGTATATACAGGCACTGTTATATTTGTATGAAGCGTTGATATACAAGAAGTGCCGCTACTATTAACTTGCGTTAAATACAAGGTGTAATGCGTTGTTGAAGTTGGTGTTGCAACAGGATTATAAATATTTGGATCGCTTAAATTAGCCGCCGGAGCCCAAGTGTAACTAATACCTCCACTTGCAAGAAGTTGTACTTGTGTACCCTTGCAAACCAACGTGTTTTTAGAAATACTGATGGGACTAAATCCGCTAAGGGTAATGACTTTTGTTATGCTATCAGGACAATGATATTGATTGCTAACCACTAAACTAACGGTGTAAGTACCCGGCTGAGTATAAGAGTGAGAAGGATTTTTTATAGAATCGGTTAAGCTGTCGCCAAAATTCCATTGCCAATTAGTTGGAGCTATATATGACGAATCAGTAAATGAAACCGTGTTTCCACAAGCATTAACGGTATAAGTAAAATTTGCTTTTACTCTAGGGAAAATAGTTATCGTATCATATAATTTAAAATTACACGTTCTGCCAGCACCATCTATTTGCGGAATAGTAACGGTATAAATAGTAGTTGCTGTCGGTGTTGCTATTGGATTACTCGTATTCGTATTCGTCAATCCCGCACTTGGTTGCCAAGTGTATGTTGTGCCGCCACTGGCATTTAGTTGAATGCTTCCTCCTACGCAAAAACCGGTATCAGGGTAAGATTGTACAGGATTAAGCGAAAATATAACGACTTTTTGTAAGGTGTCTCCACAAGTATTATTGCTTGATGCTATAAGCGATATGGTGTATGTACCCGGTTGATATGGGATGCTTCCGGGGTTGGCAGAAGTACTGGTTTGTCCGTTACCAAAATTCCAATTATAAATAATAGAGCCTGTGCTTATGGTAGATGTATTAACAATGGTTACACCATTTTTACAAGAATCGTAAACAGTTGTGTAAGATGCTTGCAGAGTTGCCAAAAAAGTTATAACGGTGCGCGTAGTATCAAAACCAACAATGCAAACTCCTTTTACCAAAAGTGTTACAGTATAAGTGCCGGCAGCTGTATATGTTTTTACCGGATTTAAAATAGTTGAAGTCGTATCTCCTCCACCAAAATTCCATAAATAATTTCCGTAAGAAACACTGTTGTTATTAAACTGAACGGTTAATGGCGCGCAACCTGTTGAATAATTATCTTTAATAACTGCCTTAGGTGCATTGTACTCAAAATTAAATTTAAACGTACCGTTATTGCAATTGTAGTTTTGCGTATTATGGTTAGGTGTGCCCGGTGTGCCCGGCCAAGCATTAGGAGGGTAAATTGGAAAATCTTCATGAACTGTGCCGGGAGAATAGCCTCCGCAACCTGCGCAAACCGATTGATAAATAATTCCTTTTTTATCAAAACGACTTGTACCTCCATCAACATGTTCATGACTTTGAGCGCCACCAAAATAAGTAGCGTACAAAAGCTGCTGCACATTTTTAGAAAGCACCATTAAATAAAAATTAAATCCATCCGGATCGCTACTTTGATAAGCGTTTGTAGTAAGCGGCATATTAAATAACCCAGGGCCATAAATAATATTTCCTCCCCAACCAGATATGTAAATATTTTCTGAGCAATCAATTAAAAAAGCTGCAGGCGAAATATTGATAAGTCCGTTACCGTTACCAATAACGGTTGAATAATTAAGTGTAGATAAACTACTATCAAACTTGCTGATAAATTGTTTGCTGTTTGCATTGGTGTAGCCAGCATTAACAACAGGCATATTACCTAATGATTGACCATATACATACGCATTTTGGTTATCATCAAGCTGTATAAAATACGATTGATCGTAATTGCTAGTACCAAAATAGGTAGATGCCAATAATGAACTTCCGTTTGAGCTTAATTTTGAAATATACCCATCGGCCTTTCCGCCACCATACGTAGTTTGGTAAGCGCCAGTTGTGGTAGGAAAATTATTACTACGTGTTCCGCCAGTTGCATAAACTTCGTTATTGGCAGCCACAAATAAAGCATAGCCTGCATCATTATTACTACCGCCTAAATAAGTACTCCATTGCAATTGAGATAAGTTTGGATCAAATTTAAAAACAACGGCATCTTGCATACCACCTAAAGAATTATCGTATGCATTTTTTGTAGGGAAATTGGTAGAACGAGAAGAACTACACACAACAGGATTGCCCGCATTATCTAACTGAATTTCTCCACGATACTGATCTCCATAATTATATTGTAACGAATCTGCTTTCGATTCGGTAAGTGTATAAATACTGCCCGAACCTAAATAATTTAACGTATAAGTTGTAATTACATTAGTATTAACGCCATCATTATCACTTCCACCAATAAAGGTACTCGCCAAAAGTTGATTGCCGCCACTACTTAATTTAGCTAAATAAATATCTGTTCCGTTATAAAAATAAGTGCCGTTAAACATAAATGTAAGATAGGTTCCGCCGTTAAACGAGTTATCATACGCTTGCGATGTTATTGGGAAATCTGGAGAACCTGTTGCACCGTACAAATATAAATTATCGTTATTATCAACAATTAAACTGGTAACAATTTCACTACTGGCAGCACCGCCTAGATAAGTTGAGTAATGTAAAAACAAACCCGATGAATCATACTTTGTAATCACAACATCCGTCATGCCATATTGCACGGTACCGTTAAATGTGCTATCATACGCATTTACCAACGGGAAACCATTATCAAAACAAGTGCCTCCACTATATAAATTACCTTGTGCATCATAAGTCGCGGTCATACCAAAATTATCTGCCAATGAGCCCGACTGACAAGAGAAAACAAGTACGGGGTCAATTACTAACTCATAATTTTTATCGTATCCTTTAGGTAATGAAAACGAAACGGTATTGTTTTTTAATTGAAAATTGCAAGGTACTTCTATCGTTTTTCCATCAATGATTTGATATGCATAAGGTTCATGCTCTACCATTTCGTTTAAAGGAGTTTTTATAAGAAGTTGTTTTTTGTGAAGCGATATTTTTTCAACCTTATCGTAATGAAGTTGTATGTTTGAAGGATCTGCACCGGGTTGTACATAAAAATTATATTTTACGCTATTATCCTGACCAAGCATTTCGAGGTTTATATTTTGCCATAAATTTTTATAAAAAAGTTTTTGATAGTTTTTTACATTACTTGCCCATTTACTTTTATCGCTGCCAATAAAATAATTGTTGTAATCTTTTGCGGCGTTTTCTGACGCTACACTTACATTAGGATTAGCATTTGTAAACAAAACCTGAAAGCCGGTAGTTTTGATTTCCTTAACCGGCTTTGCTTTTGGGTTGCCGTGAATATTACGGTATGTTTCTTTGTCATAAAAACCATACGTAATGGCATTTTTTTGCGCATATAAAGCACCGCCATCAAGTTGTGCGCGGTATAAAATAAAATCTTGCCACTGGTGTTTGTTTTCGGTAAAGCGTATTAAAGATTTTTGTTCTTGAGAAAACAAAGAAAAGCTTAATGCAAGCAAATAAAAAAAAGCAATATGTTTTTTATAGATTAACATAGTTTGGTAATAACAATAAAGATAGATTTTTTTT
>JBDTJJ010000243.1:0-2870 GCA_039935895.1 Bacteroidia bacterium
AAGGGTTAATAACTAAATTTTATGCAATATAATTTTATTTTTTAACAAGCAAGGACTTTTATTTTAATTTGTTTTATTTTTTAGCAAATCTCAACGGAAGAGAGTACCTTTCGCCCTCTAAAAAAAAATTAGTATGGCTACAACTTCAGATATATCTAAAAATAGTTTTATCAGACATGAAAACACTTTATTAAAAGTGCTTGAGTACGATCATAGAACTCCTGGCAAAGGAAATACTATTTACTTATTAAAATGCAGAAACATAGAGACGGGGAAACAAAGCGAAGTTCGATTTAATTCGGGTGATAAGGTAGATATTGTGCGTGTTGACGAAGTTGAACTTCAGTACATATATTCAGAAAATGAATTTTTGGTTTGTATGAACCAGGAAACATTTGAGCAAATACACATTCCTAAAATATTATTTGCCGATACCATTAAATTCTTGCAAGAAGGTATGGTGCTGACTATTCGTTTTGATGAAAACGAAAAACCTTTAAACGGAGAGCTTCCAAAATATACCGAACTATTAGTTACCTACGCTGAAGATGGCAGCAAGGGTAAATTAGTTAAAACCGTTGAGGTTGAAGGCGGCATAAATGTACAAGTGCCTTTATTTGTTGCCCAAGGCGATAAACTTAAAATACAAATTGAAACCGGGGAATATGTAGAGCGCGTTTCGAAGTAATTTTTTTGTGCATTTTTCTGGGTTGCTATTAAAAAACTACGCATAAAAACTAAAATTGCTTAGCTAAACAAGTTTTAGTAGCAAAATCGTTTTCAACAAGTTGCGCCTTTTTTCAACAATTTATTATTTGCTCGCAATAGCGTTTCTATTTGGTTAATTTTGCTCCTTAGCTAAAATTTATGAGCAGCTCAAAGCAAATTAAAAGTGCACTTATTTCTGTTTTTTACAAAGACGGTTTAGAACCTGTTATAAAAAAATTGCATCAACTTGGTGTTGTTTTATATAGCACCGGCGGTACGCAAACTTTTATTGAAAGCTTGGGTATTTCCGTTGTCCCAGTTGAAGAGCTTACTTCTTTTCCCGAAATTTTAGGCGGTCGCGTTAAAACGTTACACCCAAAAATATTTGGTGGAATACTTGGCAGACGCGATTTACAAAGCGATGTTGCCCAAATGGAAAAGCACGAAATTCCGAATATAGATTTAGTTATTGTTGATTTATATCCCTTCGAAGAAACGGTTTCTAAAGGTGCTTCAGCCGAAGATATTATTGAGAAAATCGACATTGGTGGAATTTCGCTTATTCGCGCAGCAGCAAAAAATTTTAATGATGTTTTGATTGTTTCTTCACGAAATGATTACAACGGTTTGCTTTCTTTATTGGAAGAAAAAAATGGTTCTACCGATATGGCTGATCGTCGCAAACACGCTGCCAAAGCCTTTGCCATGAGTTCGCATTACGATTCGGCTATTTTTAATTATTTCAATCGCGAAGAAAAATTACCTGTTTTTAAAGCCAGTGAAAACAATGCAAATGTTTTGCGTTATGGTGAAAACCCACATCAGCAAGGCATTTTTTATGGCGATTTAAACGAGATGTTTGAAAAGCTTGCCGGTAAAGAACTTTCTTATAATAATTTATTAGATGTTGATGCTTCGGTTGATTTGATTGAAGAATTTACCGAAACAACTTTTGCTATTTTAAAACATAATAATGCTTGTGGAATTGCATCTCGCACAAAATTAGTAGATGCTTGGAAAGACGCTCTGGTAGCTGATCCTTTGTCTGCCTTTGGCGGAATTTTAATTACCAACGCACAGCTTGACGAAGAAACGGCAACAGAAATAAATAAACTTTTTTTCGAAGTAATTATTGCACCAAGTTATGATGCAAAAGCCTTGGAGATTTTAAAATCGAAACCAAATCGCATCATTCTTATCAAGAAAAAAAATAAAACAAATACAAAAACTTTCCGCACATTATTAAACGGAGTTATTGAACAAGATAAAGATTCGAAATCTGAAACCGAAAAAGATTTAACGCCTGCAACTACGACCGTTCCTACAAAAGAACAGATTAAAGATTTATTATTTGCTAACAAATTAGTGAAGCATACAAAATCAAACACCATTATTCTTGCAAAAAATAATCAGCTATTGGCAAGCGGTACCGGACAAACATCTCGTGTGGATGCATTGAAACAAGCTATTGCAAAAGCGCAAAGTTTTGGTTTCGATTTAAACGGCGCAGTTATGTCGAGTGATGCATTTTTTCCATTTCCTGATTGTGTTGAAATAGCTGATAAAGCAGGCATTAAAGCGGTTATTCAACCGGGTGGAAGTATTAAAGATAAAGACAGTATTGCTTATTGCAACGAACATAATATGGCAATGGTATTTACAGGTGTTCGTCATTTTAAGCATTAAAAAAATTCAATAACTCAACAAATCTATAACTGATTATATATATGGCATTTTTAAATTTTTTAACTCAGGAAATTGCAATCGACTTAGGAACTGCAAACACAATTATTATCTGTAACGATAAAGTTGTAGTTGATGAACCGAGTATTGTTGCAGTTGACAGAAGTACCGGTAAAATTATTGCGGTTGGAAAACAGGCGCAGCAAATGCATGGTAAAACGCATGAGAATATTAAAACTATTCGTCCGTTGAAAGACGGTGTAATTGCAGATTTTCAGGCAGCTGAAGAAATGATTAAAGGGATGATTAAAATGATTAATCCCGGAAGGAAATTTTTCCAACCATCATTACGAATGGTAATTTGTATTCCAAGTGGTATTACCGAAGTTGAAAAACGTGCCGTACGTGATAGTGCAGAACACGCAGGCGCTAAAGAAGTTTACATGATACACGAACCTATGGCGGCCGCGCTGGGCATG
>JBDTJJ010000244.1:0-10660 GCA_039935895.1 Bacteroidia bacterium
TTTTTGAATATTCTTGAATTTCTAGAATTACTTTTCTGTTTTGATTGTAATGATTATTTACTAATCTAATTGTTGAGAAAATAATTAAAGTACTGGTGCTTAAAAAAAATATTGTGGAAAAAAATAACTCCCTTCTTGTAAGACCAAATACTGTTTTTTTTGAAATAGTCATTAATTTATTTTTTAGAAGAATCTATTTTAATGCGTTCGGTTTGATTAGCTAGTTGCCATGCAGTAAAGAAAACCAATCGAGAAATTTTTTCCATTTTATTAAAATCAATTTTTGAAATTTCGTCTGTTTCCTGATGATAATCGGCATGCACACCGTTAAAATAAAAAATTACGGGTACATTATTTTTTGCAAAATTGTAATGATCGCTGCGGTAATAAAAACGATTTGGATCATTCTCGTCGTTAAATGTATAATCTAAATCTAGCTTGGTATAAGTTTTATTTGCCTGCTCAGATATTTTATGCAACTCGCTACTTAATTTATCGCTACCAATTAAATATACATAATTAGCATTTTTTGCATGAGCGTCATCTAAACGACCAATCATATCAATGTTTAAATCGCAAACAGTTTTGCTAAGTTCATAAATTGGATGTTCAGAATAATATTCGCTGCCCAATAAACCTTTTTCTTCGCCCGAAACATTTAGAAATAACATACTTCTACGTGGACCTTTACCTTGTTTTTTTGCTTCCTGAAACGCTTTTGCCAATTGCATAATGGCCACGGTTCCGCTTCCGTCATCATCTGCGCCGTTATATACTTTACCGTCAATAATGCCAAGGTGATCGTAGTGTGCAGAAAGTACAACGACTTCGTTTTTTAAATCAGTTCCTTCTACATACGCCATTACATTTTCGGCTTGAATGCTGCGTTTTTCCTGAGTAAGCTCTACGGCTAAATTTGTTTTTGCAGTAAATGAAATAGATTTATTTGTAGAAGAAATTTTATCGCCCAAAGTACCAATTTGTTGTTTTGAGGAAGCCAAAATATCATCTGCCATTTGTTTAGAAATGTAAATGATAAAAGGAAAACTTAAAGATGCCTTGCTATCAATGCTCATGCGTGTGCCATTAATACGATGATCTTGCTGCAACATACTTTCAGCTAAATTATTATCTACTACCAACAAAAATTTTACGCCTTGCTTTTTGGCCTCAGTTTGTTTCATTCTATAATTGCTTGTCCATTGCCCAGGTTGCGGCGTTTGGGTAATCATAGATTTTCCGTCGGCTCTGTAAGGCTCGCCAGCAAGCACCATAACAGTTTTGTTTTTTACATCAATTTTATCATAATCGTTATACACAACGGTGTTTATGCCGTAGCCACAAAATGTGATATCGTTGATAGAAAAGTTAGTATCGCCCGTAATATTTGCCCAAGTATAAAAATCGGTATTTTGTTTGTAATCTTTTTTATTGAAAGAAATTTTTACTGTTTGTGGATTATACAAGTCAAGCGGAAACGACTGCTGGTAGCCATCTTTAAGCTTAGGCAAAGCCGGAATACCCAAATCTTTATAATATTTTGAAATATATTCGGCACTCATTTTCTGACCTTTCTGTCCAGTTTCTCTTCCTTCATATTCGTCGGAAGCCAACACCGTCAGATTTTTTTTCATGCCATCTGCCGTAACATATTTAGAAAATCTAACCGCAGTGGTATCTATTTGTTGCGCCAGCATAAACGTTGGCAAACACAAAATAATTAATTTCAATTTCATACTCTTAATTTTTGATTTTTACATTCTATCAGGCACTTCAACACAAAGCAGTTGCATGGCTTGTTTTATAGTTAATGCTGTTTTGTAGGAAAGCTGAATTCTAAATAATTTTTGAGTTTCAGTTGCTGCTAC
Source organism: Bacteroidia bacterium (assembly GCA_039935895.1). Lineage (GTDB taxonomy): Bacteria > Bacteroidota > Bacteroidia > B-17B0 > Aurantibacillaceae > PALSA-968. Next base: position 1,869 of record JBDTJJ010000244.1, read on the forward strand.
TAATACTGGCAGTTCATGATAAAATTGGTTGTAAGTTTTAGCTACCTCATAAACGTAATTAGCTACCAAAGCCGGACTATAAGCATTTTCAGCCTCCTTAATTATAGTTTTAAAATCAGAAAGTAAATGTATTAAGTCAATTTCTTTTTGATGAAGATTATAATCGGTAGTAATATTTATTTTTTTTATTTCATCAACTGAAAAACTTGATTTACGTATAATAGATTGTATGCGTGCGTGCGTGTATTGTATAAAAGGACCTGTGTGCCCATTAAAATCAATACTTTCGGTTGGATCAAAAAGCATTTTCTTTTTAGGATCTACTTTTAAAATAAAATAACGAAGCGCACCTAAACCTAACATTTTAAATAAATTACTTGCTTCGGTTGCCGTTAAACCTTCTGTTTTTCCAAGTGCGGTAGTAGTTTCACGAGCGGTATCAATCATGCCTTCAATTAAATCATCGGCATCAACAACCGTTCCTTCTCTACTTTTCATTTTACCGGTTGGTAATTCTACCATGCCGTAAGAAAGATGGTATAAATTATCGGCATATTTTCTGCCTAATTTTTTAAGGATTAAAAATAAAACTTTAAAGTGATAATCTTGTTCGTTACCAACTACATAAATAGATTTATCTAGTTTAAAATCTCTATCTTTTTCGTTAGCCGTTGCAATATCTTGCGTAATGTAAACGCTTGTGCCGTTGCTTCTTAATACCAGCTTGTTATCCAAGCCATCAGCTGTTAAATCAATCCAAACAGAGCTATCTTCTTTTTGATAAAAAATGCCTTTTTCTAAACCTTCTAAAACGGTTTGCTTCCCTAAATTATATACATCGCTTTCGTAATAATTTTTATCTGCTTTTATGCCGAGTGTATTGTAGGTAACATCAAAACCTTTGTAAACCCAGCTGTTCATGGTTTTCCAAAGATTTTTAACTTCAGCATCATTGTTTTCCCAAGCAACAGTTAAATCATTTACTTGTTTTGCCAAGGCAGATTGCTTTTCGGCTTCTTCTTCGGTTAAGCCTTTTTGTTTTAATTCGGTAATTTCTTTTTTATAAGCGTTAGAGTATTCTACATAAAAATCTCCAACAAATTTATCTCCTTTTTTGCCCGTGCTTTCTGGTGTTGCGCCATTTCCAAACAATTGCCAAGCCAGCATAGATTTAGAAATATTAGTTCCTCTATCGTTATACAAACACGCATGAATAACTTTATGTCCACGTGCTTTTAAAATTTCAGCAAGAGACGAACCTAAAAAAATATTGCGCAAATGACCTAAGTGTAAAGGTTTGTTTGTGTTGGGAGAAGGATATTCAATCATGACTGAAGAGCCTGAAGAATCAGGGGTTTCTATCGCGTAACTATCTTTTGAAAGGATATAAGTGAAGTATTCTAACCATACTTTATCAGCAACACTAAAGTTTAAAAAACCTTTTACAACATTAAATCCTTTTATAAGATTTGTGTTTTGTAGTAAGTAATTTCCAATTTTGTTGCCGGTAATTTCGGGGCTTTTACCCGATGTTTTTATAAGCGGAAATGTAACCAAGGTAACTTCACCTTCAAACTCTTTACGTGTTTTTTGAAAAGAAATTTCGCCTGTATAAGCAGTTGTATATAATGTAGAAAGCGCTTTGTTTATTGTTGCTGTAAACTCCTTTAAAATGTCCATGCACTAAAATTAAACTTATTTTTTTACTCTATGTGTGTCCCAACCGGATTTCCAATTTCCCATTCGGTAAAATCTTGGTTAGCTGTTAAACCGTTTCCTTTTAAAACTTCTTTTTTTGTGGTGATTTTTACAAATTCTTTGGTGTAAATTTTCTGAGTAGTTTCATCCCAAAATAATTGTTCGGTATTTAAAATCTCGCCGCTAGAGTTTGTTACAACTACGTTATATTTAACTTCTACTTTTTTACTTTGCTCATATTTTATACCGTAATTAGCTTTTAAGGTTGTTTTAATTTGATTGCTGTCGTTGTAAAATTCTATGTATAAACCTTTTGGCATTTCGGTGTAACGTTCTTTTACGTTGTAGGTGTAATCGTTTAAAATTGGCGCGGTTAAACGCACTTTTACTTGTCCTGAATCTGTATAAAGTATTTCTACTTTTTTACCACGTTCGGTAGGGAAGATGGCTTCTTTTTGGGTTGCTTGTTCAATTTCTTTTACATCATTTTGGCAAGATGAAAAAAAGAAACAAGTTGCAAATAAAAACAAAAAACCTGCACTTATTTTTTTTAACGGAAGCATTAATCGTACTTAGTTTTAATAAACCAACGATCGTTAAAAGTTAATCCTAATGCAAAGCGAATGTATTTTTCTTTAATTAAACCATCTGCTGTAGTACCATTTACGCCGTATTCGGCAGAGATGTTTACCATGGTAAATAATTTAAATCTTCCTCCGCCAGAAGGCAAGCCTATACCGCCTGTAACAGCGTATAACGAAATAGGATGATTATTGAAAACTAAATTGCCCGAATTGTAACGCGCTCCTATGCGATAATTAATTCTTTTTAAATAAGCCAAATTACCAACAGCTGTCCTCTTAGGTAAAAGCTGAATTCCGATAGCGGCAGAATATGAATCGCGTAATTTTTGGTTATCGCCAAAGAAAGAATACTTGCTCCATTGTTGGTAACCTACATCAAACAATACAGTAAGGTTATCGCCATGTTTAAAACCCAAACCAAAGCTTTGCATCATTGGTATATAAATACTTCCTTTATAGGATGGTTTGTTATAAAACGTATCATAAGGTTGTTCTATACTACTTGTTTGCGAAGAAAATGTATAAGCAACCTGAGAAGCACTTGCCGCAACTTTTTTAGGAAGTGAAACTGTATAGCCTAATATAACTTTTAAAGTCTTTTTTAATTTATGGTTACCAAAATAAGCAATATCAAAAGCCATTTGCGCGCCGCCTTGGTAATAAATATCATGCACACTTGATTCGGTAGTTTGTTTGGTATTAAAAACCGAGCCATAACTATATGGGAAATAAGCGTAAGAATAATAATCTATAGAACCGTATAAAAAATTAAGATTAGTTCCTATTGAAATGGAAGATAAGGCATTTAACCAAAATTTGCGATGCCTGAGAAGCGCTTGGGCATGAGGTTTAAGTATTATTTTGCTAGATAAAGCAGTGTCATTTTTATCTGCTTGATAGTATTTAATAATATAGCCGCTATCTTTTAATGTTCTATAATTTTTTGAATTATAATATCTACGCCATTGCTTATCAAATGGTCTGATGGCAAAACCTAAAAAAGCTTTATTAATGCCGCCTGTACCTTGGTAATTATAGTTTACTTGCCCAATGCTATCTACATTACCCGAAGTTGTTGCGTTATAACCAACGTTAGAAAAAGGAGTTAAACCAGCAGCTAAACCCATGTTTTTTCTAATAGGAACGGCTAATGAAATATAGTTAAAACCCGAGTTAGTTTTTTTTACGTTTCCGGCATCACTTATAAAATTAGTAGAGCTTGCACGACCGCCAATTTCAAAGGTTGTAATACGGTTTGTAGAGTAAGAAGCAGGATTGCCCGGATTAATAAATAACGGAATTAATGTATCGTTTTGAAAAGCTGTGTAACACCCACCCATGGCTGTAGAAGCCGCCAAGCCAGCGGGCTCTAAACTACCTATGCCATAACGTGAATATGGCGATGATGTAGAAGTTTGCGCTTGTGCTGAAAAGGGAAAAAATAGGCCTATAAAAGCGACTAAAAAGAAATTATTTTTTATGTTGATAAAGCAAAATTTCATTCAATCCGTTTAAAATTAAATCAGGCGCCGCAAAGATGCTATTTTTTAAGCCATCAACCAAAAAATTAAGGTTGCCGCCAGTTGCTATAACGATGCCTTCTTTGTTTTGTTGTTTAAAGTTTTGTATGTACCCTATTACTTCAAATAAAGCACCTTGTTGCACACCGCTAATTATAGATGTTTGGGTAGATGTACCTATTATATCTGTAAAATTAGTTTCTATAGTAAGCTGCGGTAATTTATCGGTAAAAGTATGCAAGGCTTTGTAACGCATTTCAATACCCGGAGATATTGCGCCTCCAATAAATTCTCCTACGTCAGTAACGTAATTGTATTTTAAGCAAGTGCCGGCATCTATAATTAATAGTGGTTTTTTAGAATATTGAGAGATAGCGCCTGCAACAGCTGCAATACGGTCTTTGCCTAATGTTTCGGGTGTTTTATAAAGCATTAAAAAGGGTAGAGGCGTAGCTGCATTTAATTCTGTAAACTGAGTCTTGCTTTGTAAAAGAGTTATTAATTTATCGGTATGATTGATAACTGAACTAAGTATGCTCTTTTTTATTTCAGGAAATTGATTTACTATGTTTTCTATTTCGTTAAAAGCATTTTTATCGAAAACAAACCTTTTTACCAGTTCTTTACCCGAAAAAACAGATACCTTAGTTTGTGTATTACCTAAATCAATAATTAAATTCATTGCTGTAAAGCTATATTTTACAAGTGTTTTAAGCTTATTTTATTATTGAATAAATACTAACAAAAAAAATTTGATACAAATAAATAAAATTATTATGTTTGCACCCCTAAAACGGCTGGTACCTTAGCTCAGTCGGTAGAGCAAAGGACTGAAAATCCTTGTGTCCCTGGTTCGATTCCTGGAGGTACCACAAAACCACTCAAACGAGTGGTTTTTTTTATGCCTCATATTTACGCATCATTAAGCAAATGCAAGTAGTAGCAAGGTTTTCGGGGTATTGGTAAAACTGCATATTTTACTAAACTTTTGTTGCCTATTTGACTAAAACAGAAAAATACTTGCTTAATACTTGCTCCACATTTATAATTAATTACTATAAATTTCTTGTCTAAATGCAGGTGGTGCGAACAATAGATTAATTTGTAAATTTATATTATGGAAATTAAAGAACATTGGGAAAAAGTTTACGCTACTAAGACAGAAAATGAGGTAAGTTGGTTTCAGGCATATCCTAAAACCTCTATGGAGTTTTTAGAACTTTTTAATTTGCCATTGGATGCAAATATTATTGACATAGGTGGAGGAGATAGCCATTTTGTTGATGCTTTATTAGATAAGGGATATACAAATATTTATGTGTTGGATTTATCTGCTAATGCTATTGAGCGTGCCAAAAAGAGATTGGGAGAAAATGCAGCAAAAGTAAACTGGATAGTAAGCGATGTAACGGACTTTGAACCAGCCGTTAAATTTGATTTTTGGCACGATAGGGCTGCATTTCATTTTTTAACGTCGGAAGATAAAATATATAAATATGTTTTAATTGCTGAGAGAGCTATTAACCAAAACGGGTATTTAATTCTTGGTACTTTTTCTGAAAATGGCCCAACTAAGTGCAGTGGATTAGAAATTAAACAGTATAACGAAACATCTATGTCAGCAAGGTTTGAAATTGCTTTCGACAGGATTAAATGTATTACTGAAAATCATACAACCCCATTTAATACAATACAAAACTTCTTATTTTGTAGTTTTAAAAAAAAGTAACCCTGACTGAAAAAGGCTGTGGAAAGTAATATTATATATTATTGTTAGATAGTGGTTTAAAGGAATTAATTGCTCAATTTCTGTATATAGTCGATTCGACTTTCGTCAGTAGTCTCCACAAAAAAGAGCATAAACTATAAAAAAAATAATTACTTAATAATCTCTATAAAACCTTTTAATGTTTTAGTTTCGTTGGTGTTTCCATCAGTATATGAAATAACATAAAAGTAGGCGCCATCACTGCATAAACTACCTTCGTATAAATTATAGCCATTCCAATTTTGAACCGTATTAGTGCTTTCAAAAACTTGTTTGCCAAAACGATTATAAATATTTGTTTGTAGATCAAATATTTCTAGTCCATTTATAACTATCATACTCCAGGTATCATTTTTACCATCATTATTTGGCGTAAAAATATTTGGGACTACAATTTTAATGCTATCATTTTTGTTTTTTTTAAGAGATGCTATATTGCTAAAACCCTTTATAGACGCAAGAGTTAAAGCAATAAACAGAAATAATAACTTATTCATTTTTTATTAATATGGCGCCAAATGTAACAAATAAACTTAGATACAAAATGTTACCGCTTTGTTAAATTTAACTCGTTAAATTGGTAGAAGATTGAAGAAGTAAGCATAAAAAAAGCCTCTTAAAATAAATTTAAGAGACTTTTAATTTAAAAAAATATAAATCTATTCGATAATTAAAGATAAGTCCCGTCGTTTCTTACTTCTTTTTTATGTTTAATCAGTTGTGAAGTCCAAAAAATAAGCAAACAACCTAATAATACCCATGCAAGCATATTGGGTACTTGGTATAATTTTCTAAGTATTCTAAACATCATTTCAAATAATGCTGCTGTTCCGTACCAAAATGCTGTCCAAGTCATGGTGTTTTTAATTAGTTTTGTACAAATATAAAAGTATTTTTTATTTGTAGCACTTATGTTATTAAACATTTTTAAAATTAACAGTTATTTAGCATATGTTTATTTGCTGCTGTTTACGTTAATTTTAGGCGTTTTTGCTGTTAATTTTAGCTTTAATGCATCTGTTTTTGGCGATAGCGCGCTGTACTACTTTTTTCAATCAACCCAAATTGGCTTCTTACCTAAAACAGCAGGCGTACTTTTATTATTGATAAATGTTTTCTTGTTCGATTTGTTTTTAAACTCAGAAGAAATTACGGAGAAAAATAACCATGTGCCGGCATTTTTGTTGGGCATATTTTTGTGTTATGCAATCAGTCAAAATCCGCTACATCCTATTTTATTTGCTCAGTTGCTTATTAGTATTTCTATTTGGCGGTTTATTTCCGTTTATAAATCAGATAAAGCCTTTTCGGCCATATTCGACGGAGCTTTCGCGTTATCATTTGCCACCATTTTATATCCGCCTTACAGCGTTTTTATCTTACTTTGCTTTGTTTGTTTATTAACGCTTCGGTCGTTTTCTTTACGCGAATGGATTCTTACCCTAATCGGTATAGCAATTCCTTACTTATTTTATTTTTCGTTATTGTTTTTGTTAGATAAAAATCCTTCGCAAATAGTATTAAACCTTGTCAATTCGTTTCATAAACCAAGCATTCCAAGCTATTTAAAAGGAAGTTTTTTAATTAACTTCATCGTAAGCATAATTTCTGTTTTTTCGCTTCTGTTTTTCGGTTTAAAAACGGTTTCGAACAAAATTAAAACCCAAAAAGCATTTGTTATCTATTTGTGGATGTTTATTTTAAGCGTTCCAACTTGGTTTATTATCAGTACCGGCGCGGCTTTTAGCGGTTTGTTATCTATTATGCCACTCAGCATTTTTTGCGGCATTTATTTAGGCAACACAAAAAGCCGTATTTTAGCCGAACTTTTACTGTGGAGTTTATTAATTCTTTTTGTAATAAGTATGTTGCAACAAGCAAGTGTAATTAAATAAAATAAATGATATGAAATTTGGAGTAGTTGTATTTCCGGGATCTAATTGCGATGAGGACATGGTTTATGTTTTACGCGATATTTTAAAACAAGAAACCGTTAAACTTTGGCATAAAGATACCGACTTGCAAGGTTGCGATGGCATTATTTTGCCGGGTGGTTTTTCTTATGGAGATTACCTTCGTTCTGGTGCTATTGCGCGTTTCTCGCCTATTATGGAAAAAGTTAGCGCACATGCTGCCAACGGTGGTTTTTTATTTGGGGTTTGTAATGGTTTCCAAATTTTGTGCGAAGCCGGTTTATTACCTGGAGCTTTGCTACATAACGAAAATCGCAAATTTGTTTGCAAAAATGTTTTTATAAAAACAGATAATACAGATACGTTGTTAACGCGCGCTGTTACCAAAAATAAAGCCTTGAAAATTCCTGTTGCGCATGGTGAAGGTCGTTATTTTACCGACGAAAAAACATTAGCTGAATTAAAAGCAAACAAGCAAATATTATTTACCTATTGCAACGAAGATGGTGAAATTACAGCCGATGCAAACCCTAACGGCGCATTAGAAAACATTGCCGGTATTTGTAATGCAACCAAAAACGTATTTGGTATGATGCCTCATCCAGAGCGTGCTGCCGATGCTTTGTTATTTAATCAAGATGGCTTAGAATTATTTAATTCCATCATACAAGCAAGTTTAGTTATCGCGTAGTTTACTCTCTTTCCTTTGGAAAGGGCTGATGATAGGCGGGCGTTCCGGTTGAGTATAACCGTCGGGCTTTTTACTTCAAATCCTCGCGATTTAGCTCATTTGTTTAATATTTTTATTTGCTTCGCAGAATGCTGAAAAAGCATTTAGTCTGTGGTTTTCCCTTTACAATCCCTAACGCAAGCATCACATATATCACAAAAAAACTTCTTGAATTAACAAGAAGCTTTTCCGTTTCAACCAAAAAACTATTTAAAAATTATAACTTAATCATCTTCGTTTGATAAACTAATTCGTTATCTTTTATAATTCTAACATTATAAATTCCACTATTAAAATCAACTAAATTTAATTCGGTTACATTGCTTTGTAATTTTTGAGTTAAAACTTTTTGTCCAATAGCATTGTAAACTTCTATACTTGTATTTTCGTTTTCACTAATTTGCAAATTAAATGTGCCTGAACTTGGGTTAGGATAAATATTTACATGATATTGATTACTCGATAATAATTGTATGCCTGTTGCGCCGGCTGTATCTAATTTCCACACTTCACAACCAGTACTACTTGAATAATCTGCGTTAAAATATACAGCGCTTTTGTAAGCACAAAATTCTGCAG
>JBDTJJ010000245.1:0-4031 GCA_039935895.1 Bacteroidia bacterium
TGAGCAAGCGGAGCTAAATCTCCGGAAGCGCCCAACGAACCTTGCTGGTAAATGACAGGCAAAATATTGTTGTTGTAAAAGAAAAGAAAACGGTTTGCGGTATCTATACTTACGGCAGATTTACCATAAATAAAGTTACGAATTTTAAGCAGGAGCATAATTTTTACAATCTCTTGCGGCACTTCTTCTCCCATACCACAAGCGTGCGATTTTACTAAGTTTTCTTGTAATTGTTGCAATTCGTTATTGGGAATAACAACATTACACAAAGAGCCAAAACCAGTGTTTACACCGTAAATGGGTTCTTTTTGCGTGGCTTGTTTTTTATCTAAATAAGCTCTGCACGTTTTTATGTTTTTAATAGCTTCTGCCGAAAACTCAAGTTTTGCTTGACTTGTAATAATTTTTTCGATATCAGAAATGCTGATGTGTTTTTTTGGATTTAAGGTAAAAATCATGCGGCAAAGATATAAGAAAGATGGAAGAATTAAGGCGCTTCAAAATCTTAGCGGACAAAGTTATTTGCAAACTATTCTTTTATTATTTTTTTAGTAATAGAAGAACCATTTCCAGATTCAAATTCAATAAAATAGACTCCAGATTGCATTTGAGATAGATCAACAGTACTTAAACTTTGATTTAATTTTCCTTGTAGCATTACTTCACCTAACAACGATATGATCTTATAATTAGATACTTTTTCATTTGAACTAATTTTAAGTTCATTTTTTATTGGATTAGGAAATAAGGTAATGTTAGTTTCTAAATAATTAGTTTTTATACCTGTTGTTGGATTAGACACGTTGTAGAGAGTATCTATTTCATGCTGAGAAAGAACATGATCATAAAAGCCAATATCATCAATTGCGCCATGGAAAAATCTATTATTTTGAGTATTAGCCTCATTTCCTAACATTACCGAATCTGCCGATAAAAAAACTGACGTAAAGCCTTTATACATTTTTTGTTGCAAAACACTATTTACGTATAGCCCTATAGAATCATTATCATAAGATAATACAACATGATACCAGCTGTGTAGATTTAAAGGATTAGAAAAGAAATACTTTTCATTTGAAGTAGGTTGCGTTTCTATTGTTATTAATGTACTATTACTGGGTGAATAATAGAGAGAATATGCTTCAAAATAATTATTGCCAGACTGGCACTTTGTAACTAATATTGGATTATAAGTAGACCCATTACCTAGGTAACTAGCTGTGTCAACTTTTACCCACATAGAAATTGACTCTACTGATTGTTTTATGATGTTTGAAGTAGTTAGTTTGATATAACTATTAGGAATTCCCCAAAAATAATACGCATGATTTGGATTTCCAAATCTGTCGTTTGTTAACGTAGCGCCAATAACAGTTCCGTTATATGGTCCAATATCATCATTGGCATTCCCACTATTAAAATAATAACTGGCAAGAAGTCCGCTTTGAGCCTTTAACAAGACTGATATTGTAACAGAAATAAAAAATAATACTTTTTTCATGCTTTAATTATTTAGTATATCGAATATACTAATTTTTAAGTATTTACAATTTTTTAATTGAAGTTAAGAAAAGACCTACAGAATCTCATCAAAACAAGCGCAAACGTATTCAATCATTTGGTTGTTTATCATAGGTGTTACACCAATCCAAAAAGTATTGTTTACAATTATTTCGGTATTGGTTAAATCGCCAACAACACGATAGTTTACATTTTTAAAGTAAGGTTGTTTTCTTAAATCGCCGGCAAATAATAAACGAGTTGCAATTTTTTTATCGTTTAGTTTTTGTATTAAATCATTACGAGAAATACCTGCATTATCCTTAACGGTAATTAAAAAACCAAACCAAGATGGTTCCGAATTTTCAGTCGCTTTTGGCAGAATAATTTTATCGCTGTGTTTAGCTAAACCTTTGCTCAATAAATTAAAATTCTTTTTACGAGTTTCAACAAAGCCATCTAATTTTTGTAATTGTGCTAAGCCAAGTGCGGCTTGCATATCGGTTATTTTTAAATTATAGCCAATACGCGAGTAAATATATTTATGGTCGTAGCCCATTGGTAAATCGCCTAACTGCTGACAAAAACGTTTTCCGCAAGTATTATCTTTACCCGGTTCACACCAGCAATCACGTCCCCAATCTCTAAAAGATTCTGCAATTGTTTTAAGTTTTGCATTCGACATAAAAACAGCTCCACCCTCACCCATAGTAATATGATGTGCCGGATAAAAACTAAGGGTAGCAATATCTCCAAAAGTACCTACATGTTTGCCATTGTATTTTGCACCAAGTGCATCGCAGCAATCTTCTAATAACCACAAATTATGTTTATCGCAAAAAGCAGTAATGGCATCTAAATTAAAGGTATTGCCTAATGTGTGAGCCACCACAACAGCTTTAGTTTTACTGCTTAATGCTTTTTCTAAATGTGTTATATCAATTTGATAGGTTGGAATATCTACATCCAAAAAAACAGGAATAGCACCAAATTGCAGAATAGGATTTATAGTTGTTGGGAACGAGGCCGCAACTGTAATAACCTCATCGCCGGGCTTAATGGCTTCATCTCCTAACTCTTTAGCCGTTAATGTAGCAAAGGCAACTAAGTTGGCCGACGAGCCGCTGTTAACAGTTATAGCAGATTTTATGTTAATGTATTTTGCCAATTTTTTTTCAAATTCTGCATTGAATTTTCCTGTAGTAAACCAAGCATCCAACGCAGAATCTGTAATGTATTGAAGTTCGGTATGATCAAAAACTTTTCCACTTACAGGAACTGCTGATTCTCCCGCAACAAAGGCTTTTTCTTTAAAAGCTTCATCGTGGTATTCTTTAATTAAAGAATGTATTTGGTGTTTTATATCTAATAATTTCGACATGTTATTTGTTGCAATATGCTTTAATTTGTTCTACGCGTGCTTGATAAATATCTTTATTTTCTAATTCTTGAAAATATCCATTAATGGTAAATTGAATGGTTTCACTAAAATTTAATTTTGGTTTCCAATCTAATTTCCCAATGGCTTTTTCAATATTTAATTGAAGTAAATTTGCTTCGTGTAATTTTTCTGTTGAAGTAGAAATTTTTGTTTTTATAGCGGGAATTATTTTTTGTACTTCGTTTATAACATCGTTTACAGTATAAGTTTCGTTAGGATAAGGTCCGAAATTCCAACCGCCAGAAAATGATTTTCCGTCGGTAAAAAGTTTTTCTCCCAACTTTAAATATCCAAACAAAGGCTCTAATACAAATTGCCAAGGCCTCACCGATTGTGGGTTTCTTATCATAGAAACATCTTTATTTTTATACGACCGCATCATATCAGGAAGAATGCGGTTATCTGCCCAATCGCCACCACCAATAACATTTCCGGCTCGAGCAGAAGCAATGTTAGCTGTGTTTTCTTTAGCGAAAAAAGATTTTAAATACGAATGTGTAATTAATTCCGAACAACCTTTTGATGCGCTATAAGGATCATCTCCACCCATTTTATCTTCTTCGTTATAAGCAATATTTTGTTCTAGGTTTTGATAACATTTATCGGTTGTAACATTTACAGCAGCTTTAACTGAAGGACAATTTCTAACGGCTTCAAAAAAGTTGACCGTCCCCATTAAATTAGTTTCAAAATTATAATGTGGATTGTTATACGATTCAATTACCAACGGCTGCGCTGCTAAATGAAAAGCAATATCAGGTTTTACTTCGTTAAAATAGTTTTGTAGTTTTTCTTTATCACGAACATCGCCGTCAACGTGCTTTATTTTAGAAGTAATGTTTGTTGTAACAAAATTATCTTGCTTGGTAAGTGGGGGAAGCGAGTATCCATAAACATTAGCGCCTAATTCATGCAGCCAAATACAAAGCCAAGAGCCTTTAAAGCCCGTATCTCCGGTAACAAACACTTTTTTGTTTTTATAAATATTATTGAATAAATCCATTTAATTTATTTCCAAACTTTCCATTCGGCTTTGCCGGAATTCCATAATTCTTCCAACTCTATTTTATCTCTCAGAGCATCCATACAT
>JBDTJJ010000246.1:0-8275 GCA_039935895.1 Bacteroidia bacterium
TTGAAGCCACTTCGGGTCATGATATTGGCGTAGTATCGCTTGCGGGCGAGTTAGTGCGCATTCAAATGAAAAAGAAAGAAGTTAATTACGATAGCACCGAAGTACGCAAAATATATAGAAAAGCGCGTCCTGCCGATGTCGATAAATGGAAAGAAGCGCAAGCGCTTGAAGTTGAAACCATGTACAAAGCCCGCACCCTTGCTATTACGCATGGTTTGGCCATGAAAATTAGTGATGTTGAATATCAAGGCGATAAAAGCAAAGCCATTTTTTATTATACGGCCGATGCGCGTGTTGATTTTAGAGAGTTGATAAAAAGCATGGCATCTCAGTTTGGTGTGCGTGTAGAAATGAAGCAAATTGGTGCTCGTCAAGAAGCATCTCGCTTAGGTGGTATTGGCTCTTGCGGAAGAGAATTGTGTTGTTCTACTTGGTTAACCGATTTTAGAACCGTTAACACAAGTGCGGCTCGTTACCAGCAATTATCATTAAATCCGTTAAAGTTAGCTGGGCAATGTGGTAAATTAAAATGCTGTTTAAATTATGAATTAGATTCTTATTTAGATGCCGTAAAAGATTTTCCGCAAGCAGATAACTTAAAACTGAACACCAAAAAAGGCAGAGCTTTTCATCAAAAAACGGATATTTTTAGAAGATTAATGTGGTTTTCTTACGAAGGACAAGCACAAACGTTTGTACAACTTAGCGTTGATAGAGTAAAGCAAATTGTTGATTGGAACAAGCAAGGTATTCAACCGGAAGAATTGGTTGAGGAAGTGAAAACAGTTGCACCTGCTCAAACCATGAAACACCCTGATTTTGAACGTGCGCAAGCGGGTAACATTAATCGTTTTGACAAGAAAAAACAAGGCGGCGGAAATAACCAAGGCAACAATCCAAACAGAAGAAAAAACAACAACCAAGCTCCAAGAAATAATAATTCTCCACAAAAAAGAAGCAATCCAAAATAAAATATGCAAGTGGGTTTAAAAATAGCTTTATGTTTTTTTACTGTATGTATTTTGGCATCCTGTAATAAAAATGTGGTATTTAGTAAGTACGAACGTATTGAAGAAACCAAAGGCTGGCCTGCCAAACAACTTATTAATTTTGAAACTGAAATGACTGACACCAATCAGTTATATGATGTTTACATAAATGTTCGTAACGCCGAAACCTATCCGTTTAAAAATTTATTTATGTTTTTACACACTACGTATCCTAATGGTACCATATCGTTAGATACCATCGAGTGTGTGTTGGCAAGCGAGCAAGGGCATTGGCTTGGCAAAGGTTTAGGAGACTTATACGATAACACTATTTTATTTAAAAAGAATGCGCGTTTTAAACACGCTGGCAAATATAAATTTGCTTTTGAGCAGGTTATGCGTTACGGCAACAAAAACGAAATAGATCCTCTATTTTTAATTATGGATATAGGAATTACTATTGAAAAAGCTACTGAGTAATATTAATCGTTTTCTTCATTAAATTTCAACACATCAAAAACAATATCTTGCTCATAGCCTTTACTTAAAGCATATCGAACTAGTTTTTGTTTTTTCTTTAAAAAATTTTTTTCTGTAATTAGTTTAGCCTTTAGCGTTAAAAGTCGTTTTAATGTGTTGATGTATTCTGTATCTTCAATTTGAGCCATTCCTTTTTTTATGCAGTAATCAGAAACTCGTTTGGCTTTTAATTCTTGTTTAATTTTAATTCTTCCCCACTTTTTAATTCTGAATTTTCCGCCGGCAAAAGCTATGGCAAAACGCTCTTCGTTAACAAAATTTTCGCTTATTAATTGGGCAATTATATTTTCCACATCGGTTGAGTATAAGCCATATTCATACAATTTATCTCTAACCTCTTGCTGGCAGCGCTCTTGGTAGGCGCACCAATCTCTAATTTTTAAAAGAGCTTCTTTGGGAGTGTGGTATTTTTTTTCTTTTTCCATTCGCTATAAAATTAATAAATCTGCGTATCTATTTGTACTTTTGCGGCGTTATGGCAGAAAATATACAACCAAAAACAGATATGCCTTTTTTTGAGCATATTGAAGCGCTTCGCTGGCACTTGGTGCGAAGCATTGTGGTGGTTGCTGGTTTGGGTATTGTGCTGTTTTTTTATAACGATATTCTTTTCGGAAAAATTATTTTCGGTCCACGCCACCAGGATTTTATTACCTATAGAGTTATTTGCTCTTTGGGTTATAGGCTATTTCATGATAATTCTGCCTGCATACAAGCCGCAACGCAGGAGCTTATTAATACCGACCTTGCCGGACAATTTACTATGCACATGTGGGTTTCGTTTATTGGCGGCGTAATTTTAGGTATGCCGTATGTTTTGTGGGAACTTTGGAAATTTATTAGTCCTGCCCTTAGAAAAACAGAAACTAAACCTGTAAAAGGCTTTGTTATTGTATCAACTATTTTATTTTTAATGGGGGTAAGTTTCAGCTATTTTTTAGTTTTTCCTTTAACGTGGAACTTTTTAGCACCATATGCCGTAAGTAGTGATGTAAAAAATTTAATCTCGTTTGATTCGTATGTCTCAAACCTAACTACCTTAACACTTGCCTTTGGTTTAGTTTTTGAAATGCCAGTTGTAGTTTATTTTATTAGTCGCTTAGGATTGTTGACGCCTACGTTTATGCGTAAATACAGACGACACGCCATTGTGGTAATTTTAATTTTAGCAGCCTTTATTACACCAACATCAGATATACCAACTATGATGGCAGTTTTTGTGCCACTTTATATGTTATATGAAGCAAGTATTTTTGTGTCGGCTTATGTAACTAAAAAATATTACGCTTAAAATGTATGCCGTAATTATAGTTGCTGGTGGCACGGGAAGTCGCATGAATAATGAGCTTCCAAAGCAATTGATAGACATCAACAACAAACCAGTTATTGTTTATAGCATCGAAAAATTTCTTTCTTTTAATAAAGATATTCAGGTAATTATTTCTTTGCACGCAGCTTATTTTGATTTGTTTGAAAAAATAAAATCTCAACATAATTTAAAAAATGTCCAGGTTGTGCAGGGCGGAGATACTCGTTATCAATCGGTTAAAAATGCATTAGTTCTTTTAAACGAAAATGTTAATATTGTTGGTGTACACGATGCAGCGCGACCATTGGTAAGTTTACAAACTATTGAAAAAACGTATAATACAGCAGCAGAATTTGACGCAGCTATTCCAGTTATTAATATGAATGAATCGTTGCGAGAAATAAATGACAACACTTCTCATGCTGTTGATAGAACTAAATTTAAAATAGTGCAAACCCCTCAGTGTTTTAAAAAAGATGTTTTACTTAATGCATACAACATGCCGTACAGTCCTTTATTTACTGATGATGCAAGCGTAGTTGAAAAAGGCGGACACAAGATATTCCTTACCGAAGGAAATAAAGAGAACATAAAAATTACTTATCCGCAAGATTTAATTTTAGCCCAATCACTTTTGCAGTAATGTTAGACTGTTACGACATAGCCAAACAACTTGAACTGACTTCTAAATTAATGGAGTTGCATGATGGAAATTCTTTTAAGATAAAAGCCTTAACTAATGGGGCTTTCCGCTTATCTAAAATGCACATTGCACCCGAAGATTTTACCGAAGAAAAAATTGCCACACAAGAAGGTATTGGCAAAAGCCTTTCTAAAACAATTGTGGAAATTGCGCACAAAGGCACTTCGGTAGAGCTAACTAATTTGCTTGATACTACGCCGACAGGAGTTGTTGAAATGCTTGCTGTTAAAGGCATCGGGCCAAAAAAAGTAAAACAACTTTGGAAAGAACTAGAAGTTGAAAGTCCGGGTGAGTTGCTGTATGCTTGTTACGAAAATCGTTTAGTTGATTTAAAGGGTTTCGGACAAAAAACCCAACACGCCATAAAAGAAAGTGTTGAGTTTATGCAGGCTGCTAGCGGTAAAGCGCACTATGCTGCCGTTGAAGAATTAGCCAACGACTTTGTAGAGGAATTAAAAGAACTTCAATATGTTTCTAATATTAGTTTAACAGGCGATATTTATAGAAAGTGTGAAACCCTTAGCAGCATAGATATTTTAGTAGCTGCTGATGAAGTTTTTGAAAATGAATTTAAAAGTCCACTACCAGTAAATTTAATTTTTACCACCGAAGAGGAGTTCTATTACGAGCTGGTAAAAACATCTTCTACTCCTGAACATTTAGAGCAACTAAATTTTAATTCGCTTACCGATAAAAATTTTATATCAGAAGAAGAAGTTTACAAAAGCCTGAAACAACCGTACTTTCTACCCGAATGGCGAGATGGTTTATTTGATAAAGAAATAAACACAAAATACCCTGAACATTTAATAGAAGAAAAAGATTTAAAAGGAATTTTACATAATCACAGCACGTACAGCGATGGCGCAAATACCTTAGCAGAAATGGCTGGTTATTGCAAAGAATTAGGCTATCAATATTTTGGCATTGCCGATCACTCCAAAAGTGCTACGTACGCAAACGGTTTAAAGGAAGATAGAATTATTTTACAGCAAAAAGAAATTGATGAACTAAATAAAAAACTTTCTCCCTTTAAAATTTTAAAAGGAACGGAATGTGATATTTTATACGATGGCTCATTGGATTATTCAAACGAAGTTTTAGCAACATTTGATTATGTGGTTGCCTCCATACATCAGCATTTTAAAATGGATGAAGAAAAAGCGAGTAATCGTTTAATAAAAGCTATTGAAAACCCATATACCACAATTTTAGGGCATCCTACGGGGCGCTTGTTGCTTGGTCGTCCGGGTTATCCAGTTAATCATAAAAAAATTATTGATGCTTGTGCGGCAAACAATGTTGTGATAGAATTAAATGCACATCCGTATCGTTTGGATATTGATTGGAAACAGATTCCGTATTGTATAGAACGTGGCGTAAAAATTTCTATAAACCCAGATGCGCATGAAAAGCAAGGTTTTCATGATATGCACTTTGGTATTTGTGTTGCACGAAAAGGTTTACTGACAAAAGATTTTTGCTTTAATGCACTTAGCTTAGAAGAGATGGAAACTTTCTTAAAATCAAGAAAATAATTATGTATTTTTGAGTATCCAAGTTCCATGAACATTAAAGTTTTTTTATTTCATCGTATTAGTCCTGATATAGATCCCATTTGGCCTCCTATAACACCGACTCATTTCGAGAAAATTATACAATATCTTAAAAGAAATTTTGAAATCGTTCCTTTAGAAAATACTATTTTAGGAAATTATAAACCCACCAAGTCAAAAAAACTTTGCGCTATTACGTTTGATGACGGTTATAAAGATTTTGTTGAGTATGCAATGCCCATTATTAGAAAACAAAATGTTCCAGCATCTATGTATGTAATTACAGATTGTGTGGATGCAAATTTACCACCTTGGACATTTATATTTAATCATCTTTTACTAAATACAAAACGCTCCTCTATTGAAATTAATTCAATTGAAATTCCAGATAAATTAAAAAAGGTTAGTTGGAAAAACACACAAGAAAAGATAAATATTATCAATCTATTTTCTCCCGTTTTAAAAAGAATTTCTGATAAGGAAAGAGAAAGTGTAATGCAACAAATTCAAACGCAAATAAAAGATGTAGATAGTCCGCATAATTTAATGATGAACTGGGATGATATACGTGCGATTAAAAATATTGGTATTGAAATTGGTTCTCATTCAGCTAATCATCCTCCATTATCAAGTGATTTGCGTTTAGATGATGTTCGACACGAATTAAAAAGATCTGGCGAAGAAATAGAAAGAGAAACTGGAAAGTTTCCGCTAGCTATTTCTTATCCGTTCGGAATGTATAGTAATGAGTCGAAAAAAATTGCCAAAGAAGTTGGTTATAAAATAGGCTTAACTGTTTCGCCAAAATCTTATATTTTTGGAGAAGATCAATTTGAAATTCCTCGAATAGAACTATATAGCGAGCCTTTTTACAAAACACGTTTACGAATGAATGGGCAACTACAATCCTTGAAAAATATTTTTCATAAGGACAAATCGTTAAACAGCAACGGCTAAATATGCTTGAGATTTGCACGCACCAATTTTTATTTTTAAAACGAAAAGAATTTTGGTTTTATGATGCTGAAAAAATTAACAAAGGAACTTACAATGTTTTTTGTTACAGCAACGAGAAAAACGCGAAACAAAAACCAAATGTATTATTTGAGCAGACAAGCCTTATTGATCTTAAAAAAACTGAAGAAGAACTTTTTAGTGAAATTAACCGCACATTTAAATATCATATAAAAAAAGCCGAAAAAATTGGCGTTATAATTGATGTAAATTATTCTCCAACAGTAGAAAAGTGTAATGAAGTAATAAAGGAGTTTTCTCCTTTTGCGAAGAAAAAAAACATAGAATGGAATCCTAAAAGAATAAAGGCAGTACAAAAAATAAATAAGTTAGTAATTTCTGAAGCGTTTTTACATGAAGAAAAAATTGTAACGCACGTTTATTTGCATGATACTAATCGCATTGTTTTGCTCCACTCCTATTCGCAACCAAATTTTAAAAACGAAAATATTAAGGGTTATGCAAACAAACTTTTGCATTGGCAAGATATAATAATCTTTAAAAAATTTGGGCTAAAAACTTATGATTTTGGTGGAATTAACTTACAAAAACATCCAGGCATTAGTGCTTTTAAACTTTCGTTTGGTGGAAATTTAATTGATGGTTATAGTTATATAGAAGTTCATCCACTTTTATCTTCAGTAATTAAACTTTTAAAGAAGTTTAAAAAGTAAGGATTATTTCTCCCACTTATCTACAATAGCAGAAGCTACTGCATTACCCACCACATTAGTTGCCGAACGCCCCATATCAAGTAATTGATCTACAGCCAGCAATAAAAGTAGCCCTTCTACCGGAATATGAAACATACTTAACATGCCCGCAATTACCACTAATGATGCGCGAGGAACACCAGCCATACCTTTACTGGTTACTAATAAAATAAGCATCATTTTTATTTGATCGACAAAAGGCATTTCAATACCATACATCTGTGCAATAAATAAAGTAGCAAAAGTCATATACATAATAGATCCATCTAAATTGAACGAATAACCAAGTGGCAACACAAAACTTACAGTACGATTACGTAAACCAAAATCTTCCAAGCGTTCAATTGTTTTTGGCATTGCAGCTTCAGAACTTGCTGTGCTAAAAGCAAGCAACACAGGTTCTTTTATAAATGAAAAAAGCTTAAAGAAATTAATTTTGAAGAGGGTGCAAATTCCCATTAAAACTACAAATACAAAAAACAATAAGCCACCATAAAAACAAGCAATTAAATACGCATAACTTTTTAAAACGCCTGGTCCTTGCTGAATGACGACGGCAGTAACTGCCCCAAAAACTCCAATAGGCGCAGCTTTCATCACATAATTAGTAACCTTAAACATGGCATGAGAAACCGCGTCAATAAAATCTACAATAATTTTTCCTTTATCGCCAAGCGAAGCTGCTGCTACTCCAAAAAATAACGCGAAAACTACAATTGGTAAAATTTCGTTATGCGCCATGCTATCTATAACGCTTTCGGGAATGATGTGTGCGATGAAATTTTTAGCTGTCTGCGCTTGAGGTTTCACTCCATTGTCTGCGCCTGCTTCGGGCATATCAATATGAATTTTTTTGCCTGGTTCAAATACGTTTACAATAACTAAACCAATGCTTAATGAAATTAATGTAGCGCACGTAAAATAGACGAGTGTTTTAACGCCCATCCGCCCAACAGTTTTAAAATCGCCAATTTTAGCCACACCTACCACAAGTACAGAAAATACAAGTGGTGCAATAATCATTTTAATTAATCGTAAAAAAATATCGCTTAATAAAGAAAAAGGGGATGAAGCTTCTTTCTTTTGTTGCTTTTCATCTTTATCAATTTGCTTGCTTAAAAATTGTTGCTCCTTTTTTTGAAGAGAAGAATTAGTCGTAATAAAATTTTGTTTTATTTCTGCAAAACTGCTTGTGTAACTTTTATTGATAACGGCACCAACCAACACACCCAAAACCATAGCAACTAAAATAGAAACAATGAGAAGATTTTTTTTAAGCATACATTATCTTTTTACAGCTTTGTGGAGTTTGCCTTGTCTTCTGAGTTTGCGTTTTTGCTTTTTAATTTCTTTTTGCTGTTGTTTCATTACCTTTTTATCTTCTTTGGCAAGTGCACGACTTGTTTCGTGGGTGGCTTTGTTTGTTTTTGAATCTACACTTGGATTAAAAG
>JBDTJJ010000247.1:0-2856 GCA_039935895.1 Bacteroidia bacterium
ATGATAAATCCATTCATTAAATTTAAAGGCCTTGAATTTTTTGGAACTTATGAAGTAGCACAAGGAAGAACTATTACCGAAAAAAGTTTACGTCAAACTACACAATACGCTGCCGATTTAATTTATCGTTTTCCTGCTAAACAAAACTTTTGGGTGGCGGTGCGTTACAATGCAGTTGTAGGAACCATGAAAGGTGCCACAAACGATGTTACCATTAACAGAATGGTTGGCTCGGTAGGTTGGTTTATTACCAAAAACATTATGCTTAAAGCAGAATATGTAAACCAGCAATATAAAAACTTTGCCAAAACCGATATTCGTTCGGGTGGGCAGTTTGATGGCATTGTAGTGCAAGCCTCCGTAGGCTTTTAATTAATTATATAAACAATTCATTATGCTATTTAAACAAACTAAAAAAGAACTCATAATAGGCAATTACCTTTATTTAATTGCTTTATTTATGTTCATTATTTGGGCTATTGGCTTTTTTATGTACGATGCAGATGATTTGATACATATACTTTTAATCTGTGCACTTGTATTGGTTTTAATCCACGTGCTAAGACGAAAAAAATTATTTAATACGTAAAATTTTAATAAACATTAAAAAAACAAAAACATGAAAACAAAAAAAATAACAATTGTTATAGCAAGTTTAATGATAGCATCTTCATTAACGTTATCCGCACAACAGGCAGATAAAAAAGCTACGTCTGCCAGAAAAAACATTGCAAAAGATGAGCACAAACTTTCGGAGGCAAAAAAAGATTCAGCATCTAATTACCAAAACTTTAAAATAGCAGAAGAATTAAAAATCGTAAAAAACGAAAAAAGTATTGCAGAATTAAAAGCAAAGAAAACGAATGACGATAAAAACATTCAAGAAACGTATGATAAGAACGTGTCAGATTTGGAGCAAAAAAACAATAACTTAAGGGATAAACTAAGCCAATATAATACAAGCGATAAAAGCATTTGGTTGTCTTTTAAACATGATTATACAATTAGTATGGAACAATTAGAAAAAGAAATTTCTAAACTGAAGTAACCATCATCAGTTAGTACATTGTTAAAAAAGAAAAGTAGTTTTACTTTTCTTTTTTATTTTAGTGAATATCCTAATACTATCGTTGTTTTTAATTGTGCAAACTATATAACGATGAACGAATGGGTTGGACTTTAACAATAATAATAATCTGGTAGGGCAACTGACGAAAACGTTTTGTAATATGCTTTTCTATTATAAAAGATATTTTAAAATACTTCGCCTAGGTTTATAAATACACCACGACTACCATCTAAGCCCAAAGCATAATCTATAGCTAAGTTAATGTTGGAGTGTTTATTAAGTTTAATTCTTATACCTGAACCTACTGCCGGATAAATGGTTTGAAATTTATTGCTTGGCCAATCGGTTACAGATTGTGCGTTGGCAAAAACAACACCACCAAATAAGCCATTACGCGTTATACCAAAACGATACTCGGCCTCTAAATACAATAAATTTTTGCCTCTAAAACGACTTTGTATATAACCGCGCCCTATGTTGGCATACGGATCCCAACCTGTACTGGGCAAATCTAAATACGGTACATTACCATTAAAAGTAAACCAGTTGTAATTCCAAAAAGCTATTACATTATCTTTTCTGCCAACTTTAAAATATTTTCTTAAATCGATTACTAATGATTGGTAGTTATGATTACTGCCTAAAAAAGTAAAGTTTGGACAAAAGGCAATGTTTCCATAAATAGCATCTTCTCTTTGGTTAATCGAGTTTGTACGGTTATCGAACAAGGCGTTTACAGAAATACCCGACGAAACAGAGCTTTTTGTTAAACCATATTTTTTAAAATCGCTTACCTGCCCATCAATAGTTCCTGCTTCGCTAATACCCCAATGATAATCTAAATTATACGCTAAACCTGCATAAAAAGAAGATTTGCCTATATGTCTTAAAACGGCTTCGTGAATAATAATGTTTGAATAACTTAATTGGTTAGAGTTTGTTGCCGCGTGTGTATGTCCGCCTAAGCCATAAGTATATTCAGGATATTTATAATAACGCCAATCTCCTAAAAGGTTGAATTTATTTTTTTTAGTCCAGATATTAGATAAAATAGGTAAAATAATTTGATTTTTTTGCGTGTAACTAACACTTACATTAACCGAAGATAGTTTTGTGCTTGGTTCGTTATCTGTATAAAAGGCTCCGTTACCGGTTACTACGCCAGCTAATTTTGTTACTAACGAATAGCCAAAAGCAGGTAAAATTGCCAAGTGTAAATTGCCTGCTTTTTTACTTGGTTCGCATTTTTCTACGGGTGGTTTTTTTCTAAGTACCGTACGGTAAATATCTATTAAATCTCTTTCTTTGCTCATTTCTACGCATTGAGCTAAGCTATCTGCTTTAGAGATTTTTTTTGCCTCTTTTTTAGAAATTTCCTTTTTTTTGGTTTCTTTTTTAGATTGCCCAAATGTGCTTGCTGTAAAAAACAACAAGCAACTAAGCACATATAATTTTAAATTTTTGTTAAGAAACATAAGAAACTTTCAAATTTTTGAAAGTAATAAATTAAATAGATAATACATTTGCTAATATAATTCAATTATTATGCTGTTGTCGCCTACTAAAAGCAAAAGTATGTTAATGAGCCACTTACAAAAAAATGCAACAAAATAGCATGTAGAATTTAATACCCATAATGGGCTTATTTAAAAATACGGCTATGTTGGAAATAAAATTTTTCAATCCAAAAAAAATATTCATATTTGTAACAAGTTTTAAAATTATCTGCCATTTCAAAGTTCCAAAGCAGAAATAAAACCACCCAAAAATCTTAATGCAATTTTTAA
>JBDTJJ010000248.1:0-3202 GCA_039935895.1 Bacteroidia bacterium
CACCACTTTACTTTTATCTGTCATCTCTGTTTTTGAAAATTATGCTCTTTTACCAATTAATTTAATAGGGTTACCTGCGTAAATACCGTATTCTTCAGTAATTGTTTTTCTTGTTACTACCGAATTAGAACCAACAAAAACACCTTTAGCAATTTTAGATCCCATCAACACAACACAACCTGCGGATACACCTGCGTCCTCTCCAATTTCAATAGCTTCGGCAACGCCTTCTTGTTTGCGGTAATATTCGTTTTTCACAAATTTATGATTTCCATCGCGCACACTTACATTCTCTGCAAGTGCAGCCCACTTTTTAATTTTAATTTCTTTGTTGCAACTAATTAAAATATTTTGATGAAACAAAACATAATCTTCTAAAATAATTTTCCCCTCTTTAGCAATTTCGAAGGTATTATCTCTTCCTAAATCAACATAATTACCAATAATAATATTTTTATTTGGAAAGCCTTTAAAGTAAGGAAATGAAGAACACTTTAAACCTTTGCCTACTTTACAACCGTGTAACACCAAATAGATTTTTAGCAACCTACCCTTCCATCGAGAGGATACGTTACGAAACACAGCTTCAATGTATGTTATTAGACCTATCATTTACTTCTCCCCAAATTTATCATTTTTTTTAAGAATGTTTTTGTATAACATTTAATAGTTCTCCAAATTATTTTTTTGTGATGCCCGGTTTGGTGAACTTTCATAATTTTATATCCCTCAATATTACTGGCACAAGAGCCGCTCATACCGCCTAATCTAAAGCAAGTAAGCGTTTTCGCGATGTAAGAAAAATTAAAATTTTGTTTTAAGCAACGAAGTAAAAAATCGTAATCGGCAGAAATTTTATATTGCGTATCAAACATGCCTGCCTTATCATATACCGACTTTCTTACAAAACAAGTGGGATGGAAAATAGCAGGCATTTCATTCATTTTTGTAATATCAGGTTTTGCAACAGAAATAGAATCTCCATTTTCGGTTACATATTGCATATCTCCATAATAAATATCCGATTTATTATTTTTATCGAAATCAATTATTGTTGAAACAGTATTTGGTAAATAAAAATCATCGGCATTTATTATTCCAATCAATTCTCCATTAGCTAAAGAAATTCCTTTATTCATGGCAAAATAAATACCACCATCGCGTTCACTTTGCCAGTAATCTAGTTTGTCTTCGTAACGCTTAATAATTTCTAGCGTATCATCTGTAGAGCCTCCATCAATAATAATGTATTCTATATTTTTATACGATTGATTTAATACACTATTAATAGTCTGTTCAATATGTTTAGCTCCGTTAAACACAACGGTAATAATACTTATCAGAGGTAAATTAGGTTGATTGGTTTTATGTAAGCCAACGCCGCCCTTAGCCATTATTTGTTTTATTATTTAGTTGTTTACTTAATTTGCCAATAATTTGCGACCACACAAAATAAGTGCGCGAATGATTTATAATGTCATTATAAAGAACTGAAATTTTGCTATCATCATCAATCAATTTTTGAAAAGTATTTGCAAGAGCCTCATCATCATTGTCTTTAAGTGTTACACCATATTTACCATTATCAGTAATGTCTTTCATACTCATAATTCCATCTGTACCAATAATATAATTACCAAAGTAAAGCGCTTCGCTAATTGCGTGACAAAAAGATTCTCTACGTGAAGTCATACAAAAAACTTTTGCACGATTATACCATTCGTATAGCTCGGCACGATTAGAAATATTTCCAGTAAAAATTACACTTTCTTTTAGCGAAGGAAATTCAATACACATCTCATCAAAATAAGTTTTAAAACTTTCATTAACCGGGCCTACAAAAACCATTTTCCAGTTTTTTACATTTGTTTTTGTTAATGCACGAATTATCATTTCATGATTTTTTATTTCTTCGCCAACACGCCCAACAGTTAAAATAATGTTTTCCTTTTCTTGAAAAGATTTATGCTTTTTATTAAAAGTTTCTTTTAAAAAAATATTATTTACACCAACGGGTAAGTAAATAATTTTATTGGAAATAGCTGGAAACATTTGCTGCACAAGTTGCGCACCCTCTGAGTTTTCCATCGAAATTAAATCTACCCGTTTTAAAAATGCTTTTTCTAAAATTTTTAAAAAACCATTTTTTAGTTTATTTTCAGAATGAGAAATACTTTTTTGAGCAAAGGTTTCATTATAACCATCTAACTTTAGATATAAAAAACCATTAGGATTTAACATCTTATATAAAACACCATATACAAATGTAAACTTTGAGAAGATGTATAAATTAAGCACATCTATTTTCTTGGCATTTTTATAAATATATTTTAAAACTCCTTTTTCTAAAAAACTAAACCTGCCAGTATTTTTAATGAAATCTATTTTAAGTCCGTTTACTTCTCCACTAATATTATCGTAATGTGCGCTGTTTTTATAAGTAACCATAGTAGAATCATAGCCATATTTCTTATGTAAAAAATACGGTATCTGCCCTAAATCTTTTGTGAGATGTACGTTTTCGCAAATGGGAAATATGGTTACAAATTTTTTATTCATTATTTAATATTCTATTAAAAATTGATTAATGCCAAATGCACGCAACAATTTTCTTTCTATATTTCTAAATCTCATTTTTATTTTATTACGATTAAGCGTTCCGCCATACGAGCCAGAAACACCTGTAATAATTGGATTTAAAGGGAATAACTGCACTTGCTTTTCTAACTTATTGGATGTTATTTTTTGATAAACAATTTTTTCGATATAATCTCCTTTGCTATCGTCAACTTGCTGGTATAAACCTTTTATATGATTTTTATAAAAATCTCCATTTACATAAAAAACATTTGTCTGTGTTACTTGATATTTCTTATGGCAATCGGCAACTAAGCCATTGCAAGTAAAACTTGTAATTTGTTTTAAGTTTAGCACCTTATACCTTCCTGTAATTTTTATAAACGATTGGTATGTTTTAGATAGCTTGTCAATTGCAGTATCAAGCATTTCAAACTCTTGATAACCTTTGCCTTGATTAAATTTATCAGACAGAGGAAATTTTAATAAAGTAATATTATTTGCGGAAAGCATTTTTTGAAAATCAGCATCTTGCGAAAAATCATAAGAAGAATTTTCTAAAAAGAATAATGCGTCTTCTTTGAAATTTTCAGCATAAAACAGAAGTGAATCATAATATTCATTG
>JBDTJJ010000249.1:0-3978 GCA_039935895.1 Bacteroidia bacterium
GGCTTATGATGTTCGAGTCGGGTAAATTCTCCGTAGCCAAATTTTTTAGCCCAATCGGGCAAATTTTCTGGTAATATATGTGTGTGAATATCTATGGTTAGCATGTGGCTAATTTAGAAGTAAAAAATTAGAAGGCAAAAATAGAGACTTATAAAATGTTTTTATTTAAAATAATTAAAACGAAAAAAGAATTCTGATGGAGTGCATTTTTACGCCTTCTATTCAGCTGCTTCTGTTATAATAGATTTAACCCTTCGCTCTCAAATATCTGGTAATTTCCTTTCTCATCAGAATAAATTAGATAGACCTGCAACTCTTTATGTTTCGCTGGCACTTATTCTAGATATAATAGATGTAGGTAAATTAAGTGGAAACCTATTTATCAAAATTTTGAAGTATTTAGTTCAATCCCCAGTTTAAAATCTCTAAACTGACTATCATAATAAATAAGAGGCAAAGGTATCATTTTACGTTTCAAAAACCGTCTTTACGTGCCTGCATTTTCTTCAGATTCTTTTTAGAAAACATTATTATTCTTTCCAAAAATATTAGGCTAAGGAACTTTAAAATAAACACCCACGCTAATTCCAGCATTCCACAAGTAACTACCAATATAATTACTGTTATCTGTTTTTAAAACCCCATAACGTATAGTTGGCTCAATACGCAAATGAATAAGCTTACTAAATCTATAATCTATACCTGCGCTTGCCGTTGGAGATAAATTTACTGCGCTTGTATTACCAAAAGCAGATGAAGAAGGTGTAGTTGTTACACTACCATCTGAGTACGTTGTTTTAGAAGTGCTTTTTTGTTGTATAAAAAGATTTGTAGTAAGGCCAAGGCTACCAATAAAACTAAGCTTCTTTTTGCCCAAACTCATATTAAATTTTAAAGGTATATCCATGTAGTAATAGTTATAAAAGTAGTTAACCTTGGTAGGTGCCGGCGATGGCTGGATAAAAGGAAAAACAAACCCCGAAAATGCTTCAGAATAACCCTTCTCCGAATATTGTACACCTAACTCAATAGCAAAGCCCCGGCTAACATGATAGCAAACATTTAAACCCGTACTGTATCCAATTTTTGGCTTAATCGCTTTTCTTTCGGATGCAATTACTTGATTGTACAAAGCCGAACCATCTATGTTACGCAAAGCTATATTACAATAATCGGGAGAAAACAAAAGCCCTACTTCTAAGGTATGTTTAAGATTTTCATCTGTGGTTGTCTGACTAAAACCGCCAGTATTAAAAACTAAAAGCAAAGCTAATAATGTAATTTTTTTTATTGCAGTCATTTGGTTAATTTTAAACACCTAAATAACTAATATAAATCGATTTTATGGTTATGAATTAGCTTTTGTAGGGTTTTATGCTCTCTTTTTGTAATTAGCTGGTTTCAATTTATTTTTAACGAATGAGAATTAATTGAATAAAAGTTAGCCTGCTTCATAAAAACAATTATTTTTGACAAATCATTTTTAGCATTAATCTTTAAATAAATAAAATTTATATAAAATGAACATTCACGAATATCAAGGTAAAAGTATTTTAAAAAGTTTTGGCGTTAACGTGCAAGAAGGTATTGTGGCCGAAACACCGGAGCAAGCAGTTGAAGCTGCTAAAGAAATGAAAACCAAATATAACAGCGATTGGGTTGTTATTAAAGCACAAATACACGCCGGTGGTCGTGGTAAAGGCGGTGGAGTTAAATTGGCTAAAAATTTAGAAGAAGTAAAACAAAGGGCTACTGATATTATTGGTATGCAATTAATTACGCCTCAAACAAGTGCCGAAGGTAAAAAAGTACACAAAGTATTGGTGGCACAAGATGTTTATTACCCGGGTGCAACGCCAACAAAAGAGTTTTATATCAGTATTTTATTAAACCGTGCAAACGGCAAAAACGTTATTATGTACAGCACCGAAGGCGGTATGGATATTGAGCACGTAGCCGAAACAACTCCTCATTTAATTTGGAAAGAAGAAATTGACCCAAAAGTTAGTTTACGCGATTTTCAGTGCCGTAAAGTTGCTTTTAACTTAGGTTTAAGTGGCAATGCGTTTAAAGAAATGACCAAATTTGTAGCTAATCTTTACAAAGCTTATGATAGCATTGATGCATCTTTATTTGAGATTAACCCCGTATTAAAAACATCCGACGATAAAATTATTGCCGTAGATGCTAAAGTAACCATAGATGATAACGCCTTGTTCCGTCATAAAGACATTGAGACAATGCGTGATGAATTAGAAGAAAACCCTATTGATGTAGAAGCTCGCCAAGCAGAACTTAACTATGTAAAATTAGATGGCAACGTGGGTTGTATGGTAAACGGCGCTGGTTTGGCAATGGCTACTATGGATATTATTAAATTATCGGGTGGAGAACCTGCTAACTTCTTAGATGTAGGCGGTACTGCTAATGCAGAGCGTGTTGAAAAAGCATTCCGTATCATTTTAAAAGATAAAAACGTTAAAGCAATTTTGGTAAATATTTTTGGTGGTATTGTTCGTTGCGACCGCGTAGCGCAAGGTATTGTAGATGCTTACAAAAATATGGGTAGTTTCCCTGTGCCTCTTATTGTTCGTTTACAAGGTACAAACGCTGTAGAAGCTAAAAAACTAATTGACGAATCGGGCCTAAAAGTATCTTCAGCTATACAATTGCAAGAAGCTGCTGATTTAGTTAAACAAGTAATCAATAATTAATTAGATTTGTTCTAACATTTTATAACTCTATGAAAAAAACATTCATCACAACACTTTCGTTAGCGGCATTAAGCGGCGCAGTTATGCTAACATCTTGCGGAGACGGAGGTAAAAAAGCAGATGCTGACACAATGGTTTCTGACAGCACTAAAGTTGATACAACTGCAGTAAAACAGGCAGAATCAAGCACAGAAATGTCGTATCAAATTCCATCTCCAAAAGAAATGTTTGTTTTTATTAAGCAAGTTGCCGGTAAAAACAACAAGCGTGTGGATATGCTGAATAACCCGGATAATGCAAAAAATTATACCGATTCAAAATCTCAAGCTTTAAATTTTGGTGTTTATAGCTGCGATTTAACCTACTGCTCTATCTT
The DNA here is from genome assembly GCA_039935895.1 of Bacteroidia bacterium. Classification (GTDB taxonomy): domain Bacteria; phylum Bacteroidota; class Bacteroidia; order B-17B0; family Aurantibacillaceae; genus PALSA-968. The sequence continues at coordinate 3,091 of JBDTJJ010000249.1, forward strand.
TGAAGTTGGTACATCTGCCATTAAATACTTTAAATCGGTAAAACAATTAGGTGATGCTGTTGGAGTATCAAGTGTTATTAGCGCAGATATGCTTAAACGTTTAGAAAAAAACATGGGTAATCCGGATTCGTTGGTTGAAGTAGCCGATAATTTGTATTTCTCCTCTTTCGAAACATTACAAAACTCGCAACAAGGCAATACACTTGCTTTAGCTATTGCCGGCGGTTATATTGAAGGATTAAACATTGCTTGTAACTTAGTTAAGTATGATAAAAAAAATCCGGCTATTGAGCGTATTGCGGATGAAAAATATACACTTGAAAACATTATTGATTTCATGAAAAAATATGAAAGCGATGCTGGTGTAAAAGAAACAATTACTCAATTAGAAGATTTAAAAACAACTTTTAACCAAGTAACTGAAACAACACAAAGTAAAGTTACAGTTAAAGAAGAAAAAGGCACTAAAGTTTTGGGCGGTGGTAGCGATTTACAAATGACCGAAGCACAATATAAAGCCCTTGCTGATAAAGTAGCGGCCATTAGAACTTCATTTACAGGTAAATAATTAATTAGATAAATTGAACACTATGAAAAAGATAATTTTAGCACTAATAATTTGCATTGGTTTAAGCAGCATTAACGCAAACGCTCAAGGTGGGCCTTGCACAGATTTCCATAAAAAAGCTTGTTATATGGAAGGCACACGTAAAGACAAACGTGCGTTTTCTTACAATGCACAATCTAAAAGCGGCTTGTTTGCTCAAGGCTCTGTTTCTAAAATGCGTTGCATTGTTTATAAAGGAAACGATTATAGAATTAGTGTTTGTTGTGAAACAATTTTAGGCGATAAAGTAAATTTTAAAATTTATGATGGTCGTACGAACG
>JBDTJJ010000250.1:0-3312 GCA_039935895.1 Bacteroidia bacterium
TTAAGTTTGCAAAGCTAAATGCAGTAATGGCTAATGCGCCAATGAGTGTTTTTGTTTTAATCATGATTTTTATTTAGGGTTAGTTTTATTTAATTTTAACGCAGCAAAGGTAATAACATTTTAAATGTCTTGGTTTTTTGTTTGTTAAGAAAACTTTATTGTAATTGCTTTCTATACATCATAATGGTGTTTTCTAATCCAAAATACAACGCATCCGAAATTAGTGCGTGCCCAATAGAAACTTCTAATAAATGTGGTAAATGTTCTTTAAAGAACTTCAAATTATCCATACTTAAATCGTGGCCGGCATTTAAACCTAAATTGCACTCATAAGCCAATAGACCTGCTTCTTCAAAGGGTTTAATAGCTTTTTCTTTATTTGTGTGAAAGTTTTTTGCATACGATTCGGTATATAATTCAATTCTATCTGTACCGGTTTCTTTAGCCCCTTCAATCATTTTTAAATCGGCATCTACAAAAACAGACGTGCGTATGCCTTCTGATTTAAACATAGAAATTACTTCTTTAAGATATGTTTTATGCTTAACCGTATTCCAACCATGATCGGAGGTGAGTTGCCCATCTGCATCAGGAACCAAAGTAACTTGTGTAGGTTTTACGTCTAAAATCAAATCAATAAATTTTTGCTCACGCGGATTGCCTTCTATATTAAATTCGGTAGTAATTACTTTTTTTAAATCATAAACATCGGCGTAGCGTATATGCCTTTCATCTGGGCGCGGATGCACCGTTATACCCTGTGTGCCAAAACGTTCGCAATCTTTAGCTACTTGTATTAAATTTGGGGTGCTGCCTCCACGCGAATTACGCAGGGTAGCTATTTTGTTAATATTTACACTAAGTTTAGTCATTAACGCAAAGGTATCAATTTGTATTTACGTTGGGGGTAGAACCTGCTCTGATTGGGCAATAATTATCTTACATATAGATGCCTTAATTTTTGGTAAAAAAACTATATTTGCCTTTCAATTTTTAAAATAGTTATGGCCAAACAAAAACCTAGTTCAGATTTATTTATTCCTACTATAAACCCATTCACACTTTTTCCGTTTAGTAAACCTATTATTCCGTACATAATTTTGGGGTTAATTGGCTTTGTATTTTATATAAATACCATTAAAAACGAGTTTGCACTAGATGATGGCATTATTATTCATAAAAATGAGTACGTAATGGAAGGTATTGCCGGTATTGATAGTATTATGAGCAGAGATGCTTACCACAGTTTTTATAAGCAAATGAATGCAAAGGCGCAGCTTGCTGGTGGTCGTTATCGTCCGTTATCTGTAGTGAGTTTTGCTATTGAACAAGAATTTATTGGTAAATATCCCGATGGACATTTACCGCCTGCTAATTGTTGGGATGAAAACTTAAACGGCAAACCCGACCTTGACGAAGATATAAACGGAGATGGTTTATATAACGATAACGATTGCTTGACGAAGGGTTGCATGTTGCGACATTTTAATAATATGTTGTTTTATGTGATTTGTATTTTGTTGGTATATGCCATGTTTAAAAATCACTTGTTTAGTAAATACCCCGATATGGCTTTTGTGGCGGCGCTGCTCTTTTGCATCCATCCGCTGCATACCGAGGTTGTAGCTAATATGAAGAGTCGAGATGAAATTTTTTCCATGATATTTATAGCCCTTACGTTTATAAATGTTTTTAAATATGCCGAAACACGACAAACAAAATACATGGTTTGGAGTGCGGTACATTTCTTCTTGGCTTTGTTATCAAAAGAGTATGCAGTTACTTTAGCCTTAGTAATACCTATTACACTTTATTTATTGGTAGATAATTTTACTTTCAGTAAGTTTTTTAAATTATTTATGGCATTAGGCGCGGCTTTGGTTATTTACTTTATGATAAGGTTCTCTATTGTGGTGGCAAAAACAGGTATTCCTGATACCGAATTATTAAACAATCCTTACTTACTGGCACGTGGAGATCAAATGAAAGCCACTAAAGTTTTTGTTTGGCTAAAATATTTAATCTTGTTATTCTTCCCTTATGTTTTAAGTTCAGATTATTCGTACAACAGCATTCCGTATCGTCATTTTACAAGTCCAGAAGTATGGTTATCATTAGGAATATATATTTATTTGGTAATTCTTACTTATAAATTATTTCGTAAAAAACACCCAGTTGCTTGGGGTTTAATTTTCTTCTTCGCTAACTTTTTAATGATCTGTAATTTACTTATAGATATTGGTGCTACCATGGGAGAACGATTAATATTTCACTCATCTTTAGGTTGGGCAGTTTGTATTGCTTGGTTATTTACCGAAACTCCGCGTAAATACTTTAAATCTGTAAATATGCACAAAGCCGTTTTATGGACGGTGCTTGTTATCTTAACCATCCTTTGCGGAATAAGAGTCATAACCCGTAACGCTATTTGGAAAAACGATATTACCTTATTTACACACGATGTAGATGTAATGCCAAACAGTGTGTTATGTTTAGGAAATGCTGGCGCACGTTGGATAGATTTATCCGAACGCCCAGAAAACAAAGCACATGAAAAAGAATATTTAGAAAAAGCACAAGGCTATTTAAAACATGCTTTAGAGTTGCATCCAAAATATGTAAACGGATATTTAAATCAAGGTTTAGCTTCGTTTAAATTACGAGATTACAATAAAGCTGAAGAAATTTGGGGTACTGCATATCGCTTGTATCCAAGCAATCCGTATTTGGGTTCTTATTATCGCGTGCTTTCAAACGTATATATACAGCAGGCTTTTCAAGATGCTAAAGATAAAAAGTTACAAAACTCTTTATATTGGTTTGACAGGGCATCAAAAATTTTTCCTCAAGACCCTGAAATTTGGTACAACTTAGGTGGTGTAGCATTTTCTTTAGGCGATTATGCAAGAGCGCGCGCATCGTTTGAGAGGTGTTTACAAATTAATCCAAATCATGCACAAGCAAAAGCAGGGTTGGCTAACTGTCCTGCCGCAGGTACTGTTGAAACTCAGGTTCCTGTTGCAGTGCCAATGCCTACAACGCAGGCTCCGGTAAACACAAATATGGCAATAGATAATACCAAAACACTAAGTGTTGGTAAAGACGAAATGTTGCAAGATCCGAACCAAAAATTACCAACTATTTTAAATGGGTATTTTGTGTTATATAATCATAGTCATCAAAAGACAAAAGATGGTGTTTTTAAAGATAATCGTTTTATGGATGGTAAAAACTATGTGTATGCTAACGGACAACTTACCGGAATAGAGGTTTATAAAAACGGTGTATTTGCCGGTACAGCAGCCAATTAAT
>JBDTJJ010000251.1:0-4725 GCA_039935895.1 Bacteroidia bacterium
TATAAGCAATTTTAAATGAAGTTGGTGCAACAGCAACACTTATACGGTTTTTAGCACCTTCTTTTTCTTTTGAATAACCAATTTCTATCATAACAATTCCTCCAATAAAGGCAAGCCCACCAACAACTATTAAAGCAGTACCACCAAATTTCTGAGGAAAACCAACACCTAAAGACGCGTTAGGATTATTTTGTTGGACTACTCCATCAGCATGTAAAACTATACCACCTATAATAGCGGCCGCGCCAACGGAGCTTAAAATTATGCCTCCAATTTTTAGTCCCTTATATTTGGATGCTTTATTATTATAAAACACATTGTTGTTACATAAAAGCATGTTTTCTTTGGGCTGCTTATAGTTTTGTTGCAATTTTGATTGTTGGCTTACCTGTTGCAGCAAAGGTTGCACTGTGTTTATTTGTTGCGAAAAAAAATTCGTAGATAGAAGTAAAAAAGAAATTACAACATACTTTTTCATGTAATTAGCCATACTAAACTTTAATTTATAACGAATTTAATAAAAAAGGTTTAATGCTAACAATTTAACCTAACCCATCTTTTGCAGACTTAATTAATACAAGTAATTTCTGTAAGAAATAAAATAATTAAGCATATTGTTTAATTGCCCAACGGTAAAAGGTGTTTTACAACCCGATGGATGATAAGACATGATATTACCTATAATAGGCGTGTAAAAATTTCCGTTTGCATCTACGTTAGTACCCGTCCATTGGCAAGCGCCACTTACCGGCGCAGGGTTAATATCGGCAGGGGTATCGCAAATTAAATCTCCAGCAGTAGAACAATTGCTTTCGTTTACTAACTCTGCACCAACTGATGTATCAAAGGTATGTGGTAACGAAAAAAAGTGGCCCATTTCGTGCGACCAACATTTTCCATCAGTTACGCAACCGTGTGTAAGCACCATATAATCTGCGCCCATACTGGCAAAACCGGCTTCGGGCGCAGGCACTATACTTCCAACAATATATACGTTAATCATGTTGTGTACTTCATAAATAGCATGCACTTCGGGTGTTTCTTTTACTTGGTCGAACTGATAATATTTGTAATTATAAATAGTATCTTGTTTACAGATAAAGAAACTCAAACAAATTGGCGCAAAATCGGCATTTAAGGTTGCCAAGCCAGTATTAATATCTGACTGGGTTATATTTGTATGATTTAAACTATCTGTAATAATATGTATGGCTAACGATAACCTTTTGTTTAAACATTGCGTTGGTGCTGTAGAACCTGCCTGCAGAGTACTTGCAAGGTGATTGTTTTTTTGATTTATTGTTGTATTGTTTTGATTAACCGGACTTGTACCCAGTTTTTTTACCTGTGCAAACGAGGATAATGCTGCGCAAAACAGCATCACAAAACAATAATTACGACCTAATGTTGACATATTTGTAAATATAATAGAAAATAAATGTATTAAAAATTTCTTGCTTCAAAGAAAATAAAATAAATTTGTTTGGTATCTGTTTATTTAAAAAATTTATGACAAAACGATTTTACGTATTATTTACTGCACTTATTTTTTTATTACAAGTTACTGGTTTCAGTCAAATTAGTTCGAGCGTACTATCTGGTTGTGCTCCTTTGGTTGGTGTAACCTTTACGGCAACACCGGGTGCGGTTAATCCAGCTTGGAATTTTGGTGACGGCGCAACATCTTCCATTCTAAACCCAACACATACTTTTTCTACGCCTGGAAATTACACCGTAACTTTTACCGCAAACAGCGTTAGCACACAAAGTTTGGTTATAGCAGTACATGGCAAACCACATCCACATTTTACTACGGTTAGTACCGTTACCGCTGGTTGCATACCTTTGTCGGTTAGTTTTGCCAGTAATTCTACCGGTGGCGGTGGTACCGCAATTACCGGTTATCAATGGACTTTTGGCGATGGTGGATCAAGCACTACAGGCCCTAATACAACTTATATCTATAATGTTGGGGGGCAGTTTGATGTATCTGTTATTGTAACAGATGCCAATGGCTGCGATTCTTCGTTTACAATACACGGTGCGGTTAGTGTTTCTCAAAAACCAACCATAACTATTAGTCCGGGTTTTCCATCAGCTTGTTTACCGCCATTAACCGTAACATTTGCGTGTGTGGCAACTAGTCACGTTCCTCCGCCGCAGGCAAATACCTTAACTTATTTATGGAATTTTAGTGGAGGTGGTACTTCTACAACTACCACGCCGCCACCGCAAGTTTATACAACCGCTGGGGTTTTTACGCAAACACTTACCGTAACAGATGTTAATGGTTGTAGCAACACGGTTTTAAAAAATGTTGTTATACAAAATCCTACAGCTGTTTTTGCTATTGCAGATACAGTTTGTACAAGCGATTCTACACGTTTTAGTCCGCATGGAAGCAGTGGCGGAATAATTGGTTGGAATTACGGCGATGGACAAACGGGTTCGGATAGTGTACATTTTTATCACACACCAGGCACTTATACCGTAACAGAAACCGTTGTTAATGGAAGCTGTAACGGCGTGGCTACGCATGTTATTTATGCAGAGCAACCAGTGCCAAACTTTAGTGTAACACCTACCTACATGTGTAGTTTACCAAGGGTTGTTAGCTTAACAAATTTATCTACACCACATAATAGTGGTTATACCTATCAATGGTCTTATCTGCAAAGTTATACGCAGTATAGCGTAACGCCTTCAACGTCTGCGCAAACAAACCCTACTTTTACGTTATCTCATTTAGATACTAACCGTTATACCATTAATCAATTAGATATAAAGGATAGTATTTCGTTAACACTTACAACCATTCATGGCTGTATTTTTCATAAAGATATTTTGTATGTTGATACAATAATTTTACCCACTGCTCGCTTTATGCCCGATAAATATCAAGGTTGCGTGCCGCTTACAGTCCATTTTTCAGATTCGAGTAAAGTTGGGCCTCATGAGCATATCACATCTTGGAAATATATTTTTGGAGATGGAGCCACAACAACCATAAATTCTTCACCCGGAAATACCGTACATACTTATACGGCTGTCGGCATTTATTATCCAACCTTAGTTATACAAACTCAAAGCGGTTGCGGAGATACTTCTTATGCTATAGAAATAGAAGTTGGTAGTCCGCCTGTGCCCAGTTTTAGCGTATCGCCAACCAGTGTTTGTATTGGAGATAATGTTACACTTACTAATACAACACCCACATCTTATTCGGTAGATACCTGGCATTACTATGGCGATGGAGGTTATTACGCTTCATCTTGTTCTAACGATGCCAATGTAACTTGGCCTTTTTCGCATTCAACGGGCCCTCAAAACATAAGTCTGGAAGCTTGTTTTAGAGGATGTTGTAACACTACTACATTAACTGCCGCAGTTAATGTTAAAGGTCCGTTAGCAAGTTTTAAAACCACTATGGATTGTGGAACACCAAACGTATATAATTTTACGGGTACTATTAGCGATGCCACCAGCTGGACTTGGGATTTTGGAGATGGAAATGTCGTACCGGGCTCAACGGCATCAACTATTACACATACCTATACCGCAAGTGGAGATTATAACGCAGTGCTTACTGCCATAAGTACAACAACAGGTTGTGGTCCGTCTTCTTATACGGTAGTTATTCATGTAAGAAATATTAAAGCAAACTTTACATACACGTCTTTATTGTGTTCGGGTACTTCCTACAATTTTGACGCATCTACTTCGGTAGATGTTAATACAAGTGGGTATAGCGGATATGTTTGGTTTTGGGACGATGGTACACATATTGATATAACATCTGGAGCGGCAATATCGCATTCATATACAATTACAGGTACGCATACAGTTACTTTAATTGTAAGAGATATTAATGGTTGCGAAGATACTTTACGAAAAAAAATCAAATCCTTTGGTATTACACCACATTTTACGCCAAGCAAATCGCCTATGTGCGTAAATAGTGTTGTTACATTCAGTAATACATCTATTTCAGATACTACGATAATTAGCTATAACTGGAGCTTTGGAGATCCTGCGGGTGGTACATCAACACAAATAAACCCTACCTATACCTATAATATTACAAGTCCAACAACAACATCGGTTATAGTTTCGGTGGTGGTTACTAATACTTTAGGATGTACTGCAACGTATTCAACTACTATACTTATATCGCGACCAAGCGCGGCTTTTTCTATAACAAGTAATAGAAATATTTGTTTAGGGGCGGGTGTTACTTTTACCGGTTTAAATTCGTATCCAAATATGACTTGGGCTTATGGCGATGGAACAACGCTTGGGCCAACACCGCCAACTACGGTAACATCGCACACTTATTTAACATCGGGCATATATACCACAACACTTAGTGTTATAGATGCAGCCGGTTGTAGCGATGTAAAAACAATTGCACAAACAGTAAACGTGCAAGATTACCCTGTAATTAATATTTCATGTCCTGGTTTTGGTGTCCCGCAATGTCGCCCGCATCAATTTATGTACACAGATAATACGGTACTTCCTGCGGGTGTATTTTTATCTCGTACTTGGAATTTATATACAGGTTCAGCATCTATTACAGGTTCTGTTGTTACTAGTCCAACTTATACTACACCCGGTACATATAGTGTAACCTTAACCGAAACAACAACTAATGGCTGTGCTTCTACCATTACAAAAACGGTATCGGTTATTGGACCTGTGGCTAATTTTACCTTAACACCAAGT
>JBDTJJ010000252.1:0-3288 GCA_039935895.1 Bacteroidia bacterium
AAACTGGTAATAATCAAAATCTTTTTTGGCTTGTTGCTCAAATGATAAAAGTTCATTTAATTCTTTTTCTTTTCCTTTTAATTGAATAAAAAATCCGTTGTATTGTTTTCGTTCATCCAAACAATTAGCAAAAGCATCAACCATATTAAAACGAAACGATGCTTGGTTAAGTAACAAGGTTTCGTGTTGAGAATGCACATCAATTAAGTATTGCGAAAGTTGTTTTAATACTTGAAGTGTAACGGGAGTATCATTTACAAAAGCACGGGATTTCCCATCGGGTGCAATTTCTCTTCTAATAGTTGTTTCGGCTTCGTAATCAAGTTCGTTTTCGGCAAAGAAATTTTCCAATACATAATTTCCTATTAAAAAAGTGGCTTCTACAATACATTTTTTTTGCTTGTCGCGCAACACAGCCATATCAGCACGTTCGCCTAATACAAGTCCGAGTGCACCAAGCATAATAGATTTACCTGCGCCAGTTTCGCCCGTAATTACTGTAAGCGATTTATCAAAAGAAATAGTTACTTCTTCTAAAAGTGCGTAATTTTTTATGTGAAGTTTTTTAAGCATTTGAAGCCATAAATCTCGTAAAAATTACAGATTAAATAAAACTAATGTTTCAACAATTAATTTGTAAAAATTAGCTTAAATTTGTGTAACGCAAATTAAAATTAAATGACAGCTGTTGCATTAAGAAAGAAAGCGCATCAATATTTAGATAGTGTAGATGACGCTATGTTAAAAAGCGTGTTTGCTCTGCTTAAAGAATATAAAAAAAATCATGGTGAATCTATACTTAGTGATGAACAAAAAGCCGAGTTAGATAGGCGTATGCAACTTCATAAAGCTGGTAAGAGCAAATCATATACTTGGCATGAAAGTAAAGCAATTATTACAGCTAAATTAAAAAGAAGTTGAGTTTTTTATTGCTTATTAAAGAACAAGCGCAGCAAGAACTTGAGGCAACGATTTTATATTACGAAGGAAAAAGAAAAAATTTAGGCGTTGAATTTTTAGAGGAAACAGAATTTATTTTTAATTTAATAACTGATGCGCCTGAATTATTTAGCTTAAAATATAAAAATACCAGAGAGGCTCTTTTAAAGCGATTTCCCTATATAATTGTATATGAAATTGAACAAAACTCCATAGTAGTTTATTCCATTTTTAATACAAGTCGAAATCCAAAAAGTAAAATTAAGAAATAATTTCTTCTCCCAGTTTTACAAAATCAACGCCATCAAAATTTCCGGAAGTCATCATTAAAAGGTTTTTATCTTTCCAAGTAATTGCTTTTAAATAATCGCTCACTTGTTTTGATTCTGTAAACACTTTTAGTTTGTCATCACCAAAAGCTTGCTTAACTTGCTCAATAGTTATAGGTTTTAATTTTTTATGTTCTATGGTATGTGGGTTAAAATATACAATAGCATCATCTGCATCCTTCATGCAATCTTTATACTCTTTTAAAAAATTTTCATTCAAGCTACTAAAGGTGTGTAACTCCATGCAAGCTACTAAATGTCGGTTAGGATATTGCTGCTTCATGGCTTCTATTGTGGCTTTGAGCTTAGACGGCGAGTGTGCAAAATCTTTGTAAAAGGCAAAGTCAGATGTAATTTTTACAGACTCTAAACGCTTAGCTGCACCCGTAAAATCTTGTATGGCTTCGTAAAATGTATCTTCAGTTATACCTAATTTTTCACAAACTAAACGCGCTCCTTCAAGGTTCATTAAATTATGATCTCCAAATATTTTTAACGCAATTTTTTTATTATTGTGAAGCAAATAAGTTGTTCCGTTTTCAATAACATGTGCCGGGACTGAATAAGTCGTTTTACTTATAGGCGCTTCCGTAGTTTCAACTAATTTTTTTAATTCTGCATCTGCCGCGCAATACATTAAGCTTCCGTTAGGCTCTATTAAATGAATAAATTTTTCAAACTGATCTACATAACTTTTATAGGTTGGAAAAACATTTATATGATCCCAGGCAATACCACTTATAATAGCAATATTTGGTTTGTATAAATGAAATTTTGGTCTTTTGTCGATAGGTGAAGCTAAGTACTCATCTCCTTCAAAAACCGCGATGGGAGCTTCTTTGGTGAGTTTTACCATCGTATCAAAACCCTGCAATTGTGCACCGACTAAATAATCAAAATCTTTCCCTGCATGTTTTAATACGTGCAAAATCATAGATGTAATGGTTGTTTTACCATGGCTGCCACCAACTACTACACGTATTTTATCTTTGGTTTGCTCGTACATATACTCGGGGTACGAAAATATTTTTAAGCCTAATTCTTGCGCACGTAAAAGTTCCGGATTATCAATACGAGCGTGCATTCCTAAAATAACGGCATCATAATCTTTATCTAATTTTTCAGGAAACCAACCTAATTGTTCGGGCAATAAACCTTGTTTTTGCAAGCGACTACGAGATGGTTCATTTATTTCATCATCAGAACCAGTAACTATATATCCTTTATTTTTCATAGCCAACGCCATGTTGTGCATCACACTTCCACCAATAGCAATTAAATGTATTTTCATGTATAAATAATTTATTCTAAGTACGCTTTAAATAAAAAACAATTTAGGCAAGGCGCATCTTAATTATTCACATATTTTTGTTGACGATGTTTAGCTATTTTATTATTTATAAACCCTATAAAATGTTGTCACAATTTGTGCGCATTCGTAAAAAGAATGTGTTGGGCGATTTAGATTATAATTTTCCGGAAGGCACAAACGCCTTGGGTAGATTAGATGAAAATAGCGAAGGTTTGTTAATTTTAAGTACAGACAAACAACTTACTGGTTTGTTATTAAAGCCAGAAAATTTGCATGAACGCGTGTATTGGGTGCAAGTACATGGTGTTGTGAAAGATGAAACATTAAAAGTATTAGAAGCTGGAATTTCTATAAGAATGCACAAAGAAGATTATAATACAAAGCCTTGCAAAGCACATATTATAGATACACCAGATAATTTAGCTGAACGAGGGCATGCTGTTAGTGAACATAAAACCACAACCTGGATTGAATTAATTTTAATCGAAGGGAAATTCCATCAAATACGTAAAATGACGGCTGCCATTGGACACCAAACCATGCGCTTAATTAGAGTAGCTATTGAAGATATTTTATTGTTGGATATGAAACCTGGTGAGGTTAAAGAATTATCTCAACAGGAAATTTATAGTAAGTTGAAAATTCAAATCCCAAATTCTTAACTGTTTTCTAAATGGTATTTAACTAAACCTTCCATGGGAGATTGTA
>JBDTJJ010000253.1:0-12139 GCA_039935895.1 Bacteroidia bacterium
TAGATATGCTAGGACAAACAGTTTATACAAGAGCAGAAAATAATGTAACAAACACTATTTTAAATGTTGATTTATCAAACTTGGCAAAAGGTGTTTATTATGCAAACATTCTTGACTCAAATGGTAACAAAACAGTTAAAAAAATCATTATTCAATAATAGTTTTTAAGTAAAAATTAAAGCCGCTTCAAGAAATTGGAGCGGCTTTTTTATTGCTTCATCTTCAACCCTTCTCCAAAGGAGAAGGGAGCTTACAGTATCAAAAAAAACAAAAATATTATCTCGCAAATAACAGACGTGTAGATTACCTTTGTATTAAATATTATTTATATGGAAAAAGTAATCATTCATAAAGCAGAAACACGTGGGCATGCAAGCCACGGCTGGTTAAACGCGCATCATACCTTTAGCTTTGCAAGTTATCACGATGATGAAAGAGTCCACTTTGGAGAGTTACGCGTTTTAAACGACGATATAATTGCTGGAGGAATGGGTTTTGGAACGCATCCACACGATAATATGGAAATTATTACCATTCCCCTTTCGGGAGATTTGGAACATAAAGATAGCATGGGTAACTCATCGGTTATAAAAACCGGCGATGTACAAGTAATGAGTGCCGGCACCGGAATTCAGCATAGCGAAAAAAATCATAATAAAGATAAAGAAGTAAAGTTGCTGCAAATTTGGGTGTTTCCAAACAAGCAAAATGTTACGCCTCGTTACGGACAAATTTCTTTTAATCCCGCAGAAAGAAAAAATAAATGGCAGCAAATAATTTCTCCAAATGAAAGCGATGCCGGTTTATGGATACACCAAAACGCTTGGTTTTATTTAACCGATTTAGATGCGGGCAAAGAACTTACCCATAAATTAAACTTAACAACTAACGGTGTTTATATTTTTGTGATGGAAGGAGATCTTACTGTAAACAGCAATCCTTTAGAGAAACGCGATGGCATTGGTATTACAGGTGCAGAAACCATTACGCTAAAGGCAAACTCCAATGCTGAGGTACTTTTAATGGAATTGCCGATGCGTTAACAATTTTTTTTCAATTAAATAACACATTGTATATAAAAACCTATTAAATTTATATGCTTTTTAAAAATAGCAGATAGTATGGATAAGTTAAAAGAAAAATTTCAAAGCAAAGCAGCTCCGCTTGCAGCAGAGATAAAAGAAATTATTAAAACCAATGGCGATTTGGTATTAGGAGAATACACCGTAGCGCAAGCATACCAAGGCATGAAGGGTATGAAAGCCATGGTTACCGAAACTTCTAAATTAGATCCGGAAGAAGGCATACGCTTTCGCGGATACTCAATACCAGAATTACGTAAGCAATTACCAAAAGCACCGGGTGGTACAGAGCCTTTGCCGGAAGGAATTTTTCATTTAATGTTAGTAGGTGAATTGCCTTCTACCGATGATGTTACTTTTATTACTAACGAGTGGCAAAAACGCAGCGTTGTACCAAAACACGTATTTGATGTTATTGATGCACTGCCAGTTGACGCACATCCAATGACGCAGTTTTGCTCGGCTATTTTAGCGCTGCAAACCGAATCGGTATTTGCAAAAGCATACTCAAAAGGTATTAGCAAAAAAGATTATTGGGATTATACATACGAAGATGCTATGAATATGATTGCGCGTTTACCACGTGTAGCGGCTTATATCTATCGTCGTAAATATAAAAACAATGTACACATTGAACCAGATCATAAATTAGATTGGGCAGCTAACTTAGCACACATGATGGGTTACGAAGATTTAGATGTAAGACGTTTGTTTCGTTTATATATGACTATCCACGCCGATCATGAAGGCGGAAACGTATCAGCACACGCTACACACTTAGTTGGTAGCGCATTAAGCGATCCATATCTTTCTTTCTGTTCGGGTATGACTGGTTTAGCCGGTCCATTGCACGGCTTAGCCAATCAGGAAGTTTTAAACTGGATTATGGAATTGAAAGAAAATTTAGGTGGCGGTTTACCAACTGAAGATCAGATTTCTGATTACATTAAAAAAACTTTAGCAGAAGGTAAGGTTGTACCGGGTTACGGGCACGCAGTATTGCGTAAAACTGATCCTCGTTTTACAGCACAACAAGATTTTTATAAAAACTACATTAAGCATGATGACATTTGCGAAATTGTGCAAATGATTTATAAAGTAGCGCCTCCAATTTTAGAGTCAACCGGAAAAATTAAAAACCCTTGGCCTAACGTAGATGCACACAGTGGCGCTTTATTAGCACATTATGGCATACACGAGTACGATTTCTATACCGTATTATTTGGTGTATCTCGTGCATTAGGTGTTATGGCAAGTTTAGTTTGGGATAGAGCTTTAGGTCATCCAATTGAAAGACCAGATTCTTTAACAACCGAAAATATAAAAGCTAAAATTGCAGCTGCTAAAGCAAAAGCATAAATAATAGATTTAGTAAAGTAATGAAGCGGGTTAATAGCCCGCTTTTTTTGTTTTAGGGCGTTACGGCGATTACGCCGTCGGGCTTTGCATTCCAAGTTTTGTTGATTACAACAAAAGCTTTCCATTGCAATCCCTAACGCAAATATTAATTAAAGCAAACTCTTTCTAATTTGCTCGTAACCTGTATCAGGTTTTAAGTTGGGTTGTTTGTAAGCTTCTACCGCCATTACATCACAACGATTATTTTCTACATTATCGGCATGGCCTTTTACCCATTTAAATTTTACATGATGCTTTTTATAGAGCGCTAAAAACCGTAACCATAAATCTACATTCTTAACATCTTTAAAGTTTTTACGAATCCAACCTTGCAGCCATTTTTTTTCAATAGAATCTACCACATATTTCGAATCGGAATAAACGATAACGTTGCTACCTTCATTTTTCAAATTTTCCAAAGCAACAATAACAGCCATTAATTCCATGCGGTTGTTGGTGGTGTATTTAAAACCTCCGTTAAGTTCTTTACGGTTTTCTTTATACAACATAACGGCACCGTAGCCACCCGGACCAGGGTTTCCGCTGGCAGCACCATCTGTATAAATATGAATGCTATTTTCCAAAACCTCTTTTTTTTGTATAAGGACGTGTTATAAATAGCCTGAAAAAATTACCAACCATTAATAGTATTTGTTTTGCAGTAACCCGAAGAGAACGAAAGGCAAACAATAAAAACATCACTACTATTATCAAGCCCAAAATAGTAAATCCTATTATCATATCTTTCTTCAAATCTTTTTTCTCTTGATTAACAATAGCTTCTTTTTTATCAAACTCGTACTTCATCTGCATTTGTACAATTTTCTTGGTATTTTCTTCATTTAGCAAACTGTCTTTTGCAATACTATAAGCTTTGTAACTAGCTAAAGCTTCTTTGTGTCGGTTGGTGGTGGCATAAATTTCGCTAAGTAATCTATTGGCTTGTTTACTATTTTCTAAATCTCCTGTTTCTTTAGTTAAAGCTAAGGCCTTCATTGCATACTCTTCGGCTATTATATAGTTTCTTAATTTTAAGTGGGCAGCGCCTATATTTATAAAAGAAGAAGTTATGCCGTGCTTATCGCCCATTTCTTCCATTATTTTTAAACAAGCAAAAAAGTTTTTTAATGCTTCGGTATAATTGTTTTGTTTGTGATAAACCTCTCCTATATTATTATAAGAATACGCTATAATTTGATTGTTGCCAATTTCTTTTGCCAACTTTAAACAGGTAACATGATTTTTTAATGCTTCAGGATAATTGCCTTGCATACTATAAGTAGCCCCTATGCTGTTATAGGAAGCGCATACGCCAGTTTTATCATCAATTTCTCTGCTTATCTTTAAAGAAATAATGTAGTTTTTAAGCGCATCGGTATAACTACCTTGTTGATAATAAATATTGCCAATGTTGTTGTAGGAATTAGCTATGCTTTTTTTATCCCCTATTTCTTCTTTAATCTTTAACGACGCAAAAAAGTTTTTTAATGCGTTGGGGTAATCACCCCGACTATAACAAACAACTCCAATTATATTATACGCATCGGCAAGTCCTTTTTTAAATATAATTTTTGAAGCTAAGGTTTTAGCATCGGTAGCCAATGAAAGAGAACTATCTAGGTTGCTAACTTGTCTGGAAAGATTAATTAAAACAGTAACCTTATTAGTATCTTCTTTGGCAGTTTTTAAAAGGGTTTTTAAAGAGTCTATTTGTTTGTTCTGTGCCACGCCCTGTAGCATACAAAAGGTTACGGATAGATAAAAAACAATATGCTTTATATTTAACATCCCCGTTGACTGTTCTTTGTTATATCCCCGAGTTAGTTCTGAAAATTTTTACCGCAATGGCTAATAAAATTATACCAAATACTTTACGAAGAATAGCTACGCCGCCAACGCCTAAAATGCGTTCTAAATGTTTTACGTTTTTTAAAACTAAATACACAATACCTACATTAATTACAATGCCAATTAATAACGATATGGTGTGGTATTGTGCACGCATAGAAAGCAATGTTGTAAGTGTGCCAGTGCCTGCAATTAATGGAAATGCTAGCGGAACAACAGATGCTGTTGAGGTAACTTCTTCTTTGTATAAACGTATTCCTAAAATCATTTCGAGGGCAATGAAAAAGATAACTAACGAACCTGCAATGGCAAAATCATTTACCGTTAAGCCAATTAATTGTAGAATAGATTCGCCGCCAAATAAAAATACAACCATAATGGCTAGCGAAACCAAAGAAGCTTTACCTGATTGTAATTCGCCTGTGGTTTGCCTTAAATTAATAATAACAGGCACAGAGCCTATTACATCTATTACCGCAAACAACACCATGGTTACAGTGGCTATTTCTTTTATATCGAGATTAAAATCCATGATAGTTTATTTTTTTTCGAGCGCAATTAAATCTTGTCCAATATCTTTTCTGTAATTTTTTTTATCGTAAGAAATAATTTCTGCATTCTTCATGCTTTTTGAAATAGCTTCTTGCATCGTGTTTCCAAACGAAGTAATGGCAATAACTCTACCGCCATTAGTCAAGACTTGGTCATTTTCTAATTTTGTACCCGCATGGAAAACAATGCTATCCTGCGTTTTATCTAAACCCGAAATAATTTTATCTTTTTCATAATCTTCCGGATAACCACCTGATACCAGCATTACGGTTGCAGCAATGCGTTCGTCAATTTCTAAGGCTATTTCGTTTAATTTTTCATTGGCAACTGCTTCAAACAAATCTAATAGATCAGTTTTTATACGTGGAATTACCACTTCCGTTTCCGGATCGCCCATGCGGCAATTGTATTCAATTACCTGAGGCTCTCCATTGCAATTCATTAAACCAATAAAAATAAATCCTTTATAAATAATGTTTTCTTGTTGCAAACCTTTTAACGTTGGTATGGCAACACGCTCTTCTACTTTTTTAATAAAGGCTGCATCTGCAAACGGTACAGGGCTAACAGCACCCATTCCACCGGTATTTAAACCCACATCGCCTTCGCCAATACGTTTATAATCTTTTGCAGCTGGGAGTATTTTGTAGTTTTTTCCATCAGATAAAACAAAAACCGAAAGTTCAATTCCTTTTAAAAATTCTTCTATAACAACTTTTGCCGATGCGTTTCCAAACTTAGCGTTTGCAAGCATCTCAGTCAATTCTTTTTTTGCTTCCTCTAATGTATCGGGTATAACAACGCCTTTGCCAGCTGCTAATCCGTCAGCCTTTAAAACATAAGGTGGGCTTAACGTTTCTAAAAATTTTAATCCTTCTTGCAACGTGTCTTTTGTAAAGGTTTGATAACGAGCCGTTGGTATATTATGACGAATCATAAATTCTTTCGAAAAATCTTTGCTGCCCTCTAATTGTGCCCCCGCTTTAGATGGACCTATAATGGCAACATCTTTCAATACATCATCACCCTTAAAAAAATCGTAAATTCCTTTAACCAAAGGGTCTTCGGGGCCAACCACAACCATATCAATATTTTTTTGCCATACTAATTCTTTAATGGCTTCAAAATCGGTTGCAGCAATATTTACGTTAGTGCCGCAAAGCGCAGTACCTGCATTGCCTGGCGCGATAAATAAATTTTCTAATTTTTTACTTTGAGATATTTTGTGTGCAAAAGCGTGTTCTCTGCCGCCGTTACCCAATATTAAAACGTTCATGCTGCAAAATTAAAATTTTTAAACACAATCTTGCTGTTTAATTTTTAGTAATAATTGCTTAGTTTGATTGGGCATTTCGGCAATTTATTCATTTGTTGTTATTGTTTTAAAGGCGGATTTATGAATTCCTAACGCAAATACTTGAAATAAAAAATGACTTTTTTCATATAAAATATACCTCGTTTAATCGTAACTTTACAGCAAAATAAAACACATGTTAGTACAACAGTTATATACCCAATGTTTAGCACAGGGTGCCTACTTTATATCAAGTGATGGCGAAGCTGCCATTATAGATCCATTGCGAGAAACGCAACCTTATTTAAATTTACTGGCACAAAATAAGTCATCTTTAAAATATGTTTTTGAAACACATTTTCATGCTGATTTTGTTTCGGGGCATGTTGATTTAGCCAATAAAACAAACGCACAAATTGTTTACGGACCAGGGGCGCAAACAACGTATAAAAGTTACATTGCAAAAGATAACGAAGAATTTAAAATTGGTAAACTAACTATAAAAGTGCTTCACACACCTGGGCATACATTAGAATCTACTTCTTATTTATTGCTTGACGAAAACAAAAAACCACATTGTATTTTTACTGGAGATACGTTGTTTATTGGTGATGTTGGTCGCCCAGATTTAGCTATTAAATCTGAACTTACGCAAGAAGATTTAGCTGGTATGTTGTACGATTCGCTTCGTACAAAAATAATGACTTTGCCTGATGATGTGTTGGTTTATCCTGCGCATGGTGCTGGCTCTGCCTGTGGTAAAAGCATGAGCAAAGAAACTTTTGATACTTTAGGTAATCAAAAAAAGACAAACTACGCATTAGCAAATATCTCTAAACAAGATTTTATAAAAGAACTTACTACTGGTATTTTACCACCACCACAATACTTCGCAAAAAATGCCGCTTTAAATAAAGAAGGTTATCATTCGTTTGATACCGTTATGCAGCAAGGTAGCAAGGCTTTATCTGTAGCTGATTTTGAGCAACAGATAAAAAACGGCGCACTTGTTTTAGATGTACGTAAATCAGCCGAATTTGCGCAAGGTCATGTGCCAAATGCTTTATTTATTGGTTTAGATGGGCAATTTGCACCATGGGTTGGCGCACTTATTACAAATTTAAAACAACCTATTATTTTAGTTACTCCGCAAGGTAAAGAAGAAGAAACGGTTATGCGTTTATCGCGTGTGGGTTATGATAATTGCTTGGGCTATTTAAATGGTGGATTTGACGCATGGAAACAAGCCAATAAAAACATAGATACGATAACATCTATAATTGCAGAAGAATTTGCTGCTAAATATGGTAAAGAAAATATGGAAGTTTTAGATGTCCGCAAACCCGGCGAATATGATGCCAAACATTTAAAGCATGTAAATAATAAAGCTTTAGATTTTATAGCCGATTGGCAAGATACGCTTGATAAAAATAAAAACTACTACATACATTGTGCAGGTGGTTATCGTAGCATGATTGCGGCTTCTATCTTAAAAGCTAAGGGCTATAAAAATTTAGTTGATATTGCTGGTGGTTTTGGTGCTATTTCAAAGACAAACATTCCTACCGAAGCGTATGCAATTACATGTACTAATGCTTAAAATGCTATGTTAAAACAAACCAAATTATATAGTATTTTACACAATAAATGTCCTTATTGCCATGAGGGAGATTTTTTTGTAAGTAATAATCCATACAACCTAAAAACATTTGATAAGCAACATGCTCGTTGTCCGGTATGCGACAGTACCTATATGCCCGAAACCGGATTTTATTACGGAGCCATGTATGTTAGTTATGGTTTAGATATTAATTTAGGAATTGCTTTATTTATTTTAACTAACGTAGTTTTTGATTGGGGAACTACCGTTTTTTTAACGCTATATGTGAGTTCTCTTTTTGTTTTATGGCCAGTAATTTATAGAAAAGCGCGATTAATGTGGATAAATCTTTTTGTGAAATACGATAAAACAAAAGCTATTACTAAAACATGATTGTTTTTTTAATTGGCATGCCTGCTTGCGGAAAAACTAGTATTGGCAAGCGTTTAGCAAAAAAAATACAATTTAATTTTATTGATTTAGACAAATATCTTTCTGTACAAGAAAACAAATCTGTTGTCGAAATTTTTAACCAACACGGCGAAGTTTTTTTTAGGGAATTAGAAACTAAATACCTGAAAGAAATTTCTGAAACAAATGCAAATACGATAATTTCTGTTGGTGGTGGAACGCCCTGTTATCATAACAACATACAATTTATGTTTTCGGTTGGAAAGGTTTTTTATTTAGAAACTGCTGTTGAAACATTATTTTTACGATTAAAAGAAAGTGCTGAACGTCCTTTATTTGCAGGGCTTATAGATGATGAAATGAAAAATAAAGTAAAACTATTATTACAGCAAAGAGAAGATTTTTATTTGCAAGCACATTATAAAATAAATACCGCACATAAAAGTGATGATTCTGTTGTAACAGAAATTGCTGATACAATAAAACACTTTGTTAGATAATTGGCTTAATTAAACTTGATACCCAACGTTGCTGTAACATAAAGATTTGAAAAATTTACGTTAGACGGTTGCACATACATTGGGTCTATAACATAATATTGCTCTTTCCAAACAGTATAAGCAAAGCCTAAATCTAAATAAACACTATGGGCTCCTCTAAAACCAATGCCGCCTGTAAAAGAGTTACGTACAAATTTACCGCTAAGCACATCGCCAAATGGCGAGCCGTAACTGGCAAAGCCCGCCCTTATAACTATTGGTCTAATATTTAATTCTACTCCTGCTTTTATGTTTGCAGTAGCCGTATATTTTAATTTTATGGTAGAGTTTACATCTCCGTAAGAATTATAACCCAAGGCTTGGTTAGCTGAGGTTTCGGCAAATCTTGCATTAGAATAATCTACATACTCACCATCTACACTAAAAGCAAGCAATTTACCATACACATAAGAAATACTGCCGCCAACGCGCCCCGGTGTGCTTAACTTATAAGCATAATTGCCTGCGGCCGATGTATAACTTGCTGTATTGGTAACACCTCCGTTTGATGCAGGAATAAAAGACGAATCGTAGGAAGCACTCATTTGACTTTGATAATTATCAGTTAACTTATAGTAGGTTGGAGATTGCGCGTAAACCCCAACTTTAACACCCGATTTAAAACGATAAATACCTCCGCCTTTAAAATTAAACCCTGCACCACTTGTCTGCAAATTTTGTTGATATTGTAAGGAGTTAAAATATGGAACTTCGTTTTTTGTGTCTTCTTCGGTATAAATAGATTGATAATTATATTTAACTAAAGGTACACCCATACTAACACCAAGATAAAATTTATCACTAAAACTATGCGCATAACCAAATGCTAACTCGCCAACCCTACCAGATGATTGTATTGTTTTGGTTTGTTTTAAAGTTTGTGTATTGTTATTCAAATCTGGCCAAGCGTAATAATGAGAGCTATCGGCAGTAGTGTTTGGATTTATTAAATAGGTTTGATATGCTGTTCCTTCTTGAAAATCATTTAGCTGTGATGGGTAATAACCATTGGCATAATCTCTAAATTGGTTCATAATAGAGCTACCTGGGGCATAACCCGAAATGGTTGAATGATAATTAAAATCGGCAATTCTGTTGTAGCTTATACCAATAGCATTACGTTGTGTAATAGTTTTCGGTGTAACGGTATTGTTTTGTTTAGGAGCTTGATTTCGGTTGCTGCCTGGTCCGTATGGATCTCCATTATATGGCTGGTAATTATTATTTGTTTGCGGATTGCGAGGTTGTTGATCCCAAGCGGCTACAAACCCAATGTTGGATATATTTAATTTAGCCGAAAAATCGGAAGCAGATGTACCATAATGTGTTGCGTTTTCGCCCTGAAACTTTAAGCCCGGTGTAAAAACTATTTCTCCTTTATGATACATAGCAATACCTGCAGGATTAAAATTTAAACACGAAAGATTAGCGCCTAAAGAACCAAAAGCACCGCCCATACTCATAAAACGAGCATCTCCATAAAAAGTTGTTTGAGAATATTGCATAGCATCAATATCGTTTTGAGCAAAAGCAATTGTATTTATAAATATTGCAACGAGTGCAAAAATTTTCTTCGTCATATTTTTTTAAAGAGAGTTTTTAAATAACATATATTGATTTTTCTAATCAATTTATATGCCTAACGTCTTCCACCACCACCACCGTGTGAACCACCGCCACCTCCACCGCCGAAGCCACCTCCGCCGCCGCTACTTCGTCCTCCGCCAAAACTGCCACCGCTATTGCCGCCACCAAAATTTGAGTTTCCACCACCCCAACTACTGCGTGTAGGAGAAGAAAAACCACTATTATTATCTTGATTAAAACTAGGGTGAGAAGGACTGGTTGTCGTGTTATCGTTGTTACTATTAAACCATCTTGTTGGTCTAGAAGTATGTTCCTGAGGCATTTGTTGTTGCTGATTTGGCCTAGTTGTATTTTGATAATTATTGGAAGGCGCAGTTGTTCTAACCGGGTAATTTACCGGAGTTGAATTATTATTTTGAAAATTGCCGCTGCGAGGAATACTTCCGCCCGTTACAGGCTGATACTCTTGAGTAAATCTTGTCGGACTTTTTTCCTCTACTATTTTAGTCATGTTTTCTTTTGGAATAGATACCTGATTAAAACGCTCTATATTGGTTGGAGCTGCTGCTAGGGAATGAATAGGATTGTTGTTTACTGGATTGACATTTATAGGCGCACCTCCGTTTGGAGCCTCTTCGCGCATACCTCCTCGAGGTACTGATGCCGTTGAACCTCTAGGGCTATTACCTCCGCTACTTTCTGTGCGCGGACCATGGTATGTATTACTTGGTGTAGTAGAGGCAACACTATTATAATCATACGGGTTGTAATATCCTCCGCCACAACCATACATACTGCTATATGGGTTATATCCATAGCCGCCATAACCGTAACCAAAACTACTGTACCCATAAGGGTTGTAACCCATCCCATAAGAGCTATATCCGCCATAACCCATGCCCATATAATTAGATCCAAAAGGATTATAACCCATACCGTATCCGCTACCATACATACTGCCATAACCAACGCCAATGCTTAAGCCACTTCCATAGCCGCTTCCGTAACCACCACCGTACATACTATTTCCATACATACTATTTCCATACATGTTGTAGCCACTCATGCCATAGTTGCCCATGCCATAATTGTTGTAAGAATTATAGTTGTTGCTTGGGTAATTGCTATTGCTATAAATACTGTTTCCATAAGTGCTTGGATTGCCTGTGTAAGAGTATTGATTGGTATAATAACTATCATAATAACCTGTTCCATAAACTGGGTTTTGAAACCTGCTTACACGTGCTGCATAAGCATTATCATAATAATCATCATAATTAAAATTAGGATCTTTATAATTAGGATTTAAACTATCAGCATGCGTTGCTGCAATTTTACCAGCATTTGGATTATAGCCTTGCTGCTGGTTATTTGCCTGATACTGATTATTATTCGTATTTTGATACTGTGCATTATTATTCTGCACCTTAGCCATCGGCTTTGGATCTTTGGCGGGATTATAATATACATCATCACTGCTATTTGCAGCAAGGTTGTCTAAGCGGGTTTTGCAACTCACTAATGCTAAACATAAGCAGGCGGTAAATAATAGGCTTAATTTTTTCATGGCTTCTACGTGTTTAAATCCTATTTTTGCATAGATAGAATTTCTACTATAAAGGTACAAAAACTATTCCAAACCCATTTCATTTAACAGAAATTATGAGTAAAGAGTTAGTAACAAGAGCCGAAGATTTTAGCAAGTGGTATAACGATTTAGTTGCCAAAGCAGATTTAGCCGAGCACAGCGCCGTTAGAGGTTGCATGGTCATCAAACCAAACGGCTATGCTATTTGGGAAAAAATGCAGCAAGCATTAGATAAAATGT
>JBDTJJ010000254.1:0-4168 GCA_039935895.1 Bacteroidia bacterium
AAAATAGCCTATCTTTGCCATCCTTAAAAAAAACAGACATGCCTAAAATGAAAACAAACTCCGGTGCAAAGAAAAGATTTGCATTAACCGGGACCGGTAAGATTAAGCGCAAGTATGCTTTTAAAAGACACATATTAACCAAAAAAGAAAAAGATCGCAAACGCGCATTACGCGGAAGTGGTTTGGTTCACAAAACAGACTTAGGAAACGTTAAGTTTCTTTTGGCTATTGGAAAATAAGTTCTTTCAAAGCAGAAAGTAAAAATCAAAATCGGTAAAAAATCAATTGTTAAACCCGATTTTCAGTAACAAGTTTTGCCATTTGTGCAAGCACTGAAAGTCTAAAAACAAAACAAAAAAAGAAAATGCCACGTTCAGTCAATCACGTTGCCAGCAGAGCACGCAGAAAAAAAGTCCTTAAGTTAACCAAAGGTTACTGGGGCGCTCGTAAAAACATTTGGACTATAGCCAAAAACGTTTGGGAGAAAGGTTTAACTTACGCTTATCGCGATCGTAAAAACAAAAAACGCAGTATGCGTGCTATGTGGATACAGCGTATTAATGCGGCAGCTCGTGAAAACGGTTTAAGCTACTCTCAATTTATGCATAAAATTCACCAAAAAGATGTTCAGTTAAATCGTAAAGCATTAGCAGATTTAGCTTTAAATCATCCGGAAGCTTTTAAAGCAGTACTTAATTCAATTAAGTAGAAACTGAAGATAAAGTTAAAAGTAAACCCCGAGTAGGCAACTGCTTCGGGGTTTTTCTATATTTGATAACTTTATAATAACAGGAAGATGAAAAAAAACATTATAGTAGTGGCTTCGGCACTTTTATTGTGCGGCAACGTATTCTCTCAAACAGCAGGGCAAAAGAAAATTTTATTTGATAATACACATGCCGAAACAGCTGGTAGTGGCGATTGGTGCATAGATTCTGACTTACAAAACATGACTTGGTATGCGGCCGGACAAACAGGTACGGGTGGAAGTTATTACCATGCTAATCCGCAGCAATACCCAACACCTACTCAAACTGCAGTTATCTCAACAACCGCCGAAACCTATTGGGAAGGTGCATTATCCTATTGGGCTATTGATTGTGTTAAGAAAGGTTATTGGGTTGAATCTCTTCCGTTTACAGGGCACATAACATATGGCAGCGCAACTAACACACAAGACTTAAGTAAGTATGATGTTTTTGTGGTAGATGAACCAAATATACTTTTTACAGCAATTGAAAAAATGGCTATTATGAACTTTGTAAAAAATGGAGGTAGTTTAATGATGATATCAGATCATACCGGAAGTGATAGAAATAATGATGGATATGATTCTCCAATGATATGGAATGATTTAATAACCAATAATACCGTTCAAAATAATGCTTTTGGTTTTAGTTTTATGCTGCAAAATTTTTCGGATGCAAACTACACTTCTAATGTAAATATCTCTACAACAGATTCTATTACACATGGTTCTTTCGGCACAGTAACCGAAGTTAAATGGAGCAACGGAACCTGTATGACTATTGTGCCTTCGCAAAATGCCTCTGCAAAAGGCCACACTTGGAAAAACGGAAAAGGGCAAACAGATACTGCCGTTACATCTGTAACTGCAAGATATGGTTGTGGTAAGGTAGCCGCTATTGGCGACAGCTCTCCTCCAGATGATGGTACAGGCAATACTGCGGGTGGACAAATTTCTTTATATACTGGCTATACTGGCGATGCTTCTGGTAACCACCGCCCATGGTTAATGAACATGATGATTTGGCTTGCTGAGCCAACTACTTGCACAAGCGCATCAGGCATTAAATCGATTACTGAAGGAACCGAGTTAAGTGTTTATCCAAATCCTGCAAACGGAAAAGTAACCATTAGTTTTACAAACGAAACCGAAAACAACGCTGTTTTAAGTTTAATAAACATAAACGGGCAAGTTTTAAACGCTACACAAACCCACCAAAAAAACAGCAATCAAGAAACTTTTGTAATTGATACAACACCGCTTGCCGCAGGGGTTTATTATTGCAAAGTACAATTGGCAGATAAAACAAGCATTAAAAAACTGGTTGTATTGGCCAATTAATTTTAAGCACAATATTTTAGATAAAAACTCGTTATATTGTGATAATGAAAAAATTGTGCCTTTTAGTTTTTGCGTTTTTATGGTCGCTTTTTAGTGTTGCGCAAAAAAACAGTAACAATAAGCAGTTTTTTTCGCACGATGTAGGCGTTTTATTAGGCGCCAGCTATTACATTGGCGATTTAAACAGCGCACACTTTGCTTCATCGCAACCGGCCTTTGGTGTTTTTTATCGATTTAATTATAATTATAGACTTTCGTTTAAAGGTGCTTTTAACTATGGAAGCATACAGGGTGATGATGCCCAAAGCACAAACCCCGATCAATTAGAGCGCAACCTTAATTTTAAAACCACCATTATGGAGTTATCGGCTCGTGTGGAGTTTAATTTTTGGGAATACAGAATTGGCCACAGCAAATATATTTTTGCACCCTATATTTTTGTGGGTATTGGGGCTTTTAAATTCGATCCGCAAGGGCATATAGGCAATCAGTGGGTTAGTTTAAGAGATCTTTCAACCGAAGGAGAAGGAACGCCATTAAATACTTCTCAAAAAAAATACCCTCTAGTACAACCAGTAATACCTTTTGGTATTGGTTTTAAATTAAATGTATCTAACTACATTGGTATTGGTTTTGAATGGGGACCACGCAAAACGTTTACAGATTATTTAGATGATGTAAGTGGTGTGTATGTTGATCCAAATAAGCTTGCTGGATACAAAGGAGGTTTGGCTGCTACAATGAGCGATCAATCAAAAAACCCACTTGGAAAATCGGATGATGTTAGTAAAATGCGCGGCAACCCAAGTACAAAAGATTGGTATATTTATTACGGGTTGGTAGTTAGTTTTAAACTAAAAGGCAAACCAAAAGAGTGTAAAGGTGCTTTTTAATTCTCCTTTTCTGTTAATAATTCTCTATTAAAAACCGCTGTTTTAGCGTAAATTTGCACCCGAATAAAAAATAACTTTTTAATTTTAAATTACAACTTTTAACTTTTTTGTATGGCTCTAAAATGTGGTATAGTTGGGTTACCAAACGTAGGTAAATCAACACTTTTTAATTGTTTAAGTAATGCTAAAGCACAAGCGGCTAACTTTCCGTTTTGTACAATCGACCCAAATGTGGGCACTATTACCGTGCCTGATGAAAGATTAACAAAACTGGCATCAATGGTAAACCCGCAAAACATTGTGCCTACAACGGTTGAGATAGTTGATATTGCCGGTTTGGTAAAAGGTGCCAGCAAAGGCGAAGGTTTAGGAAATAAATTTTTAGGAAATATACGCGAGTGTAATGCCATTCTGCATGTACTTCGTTGTTTTGATGATGATAATGTAATACACGTTGACGGAAAAATAAATCCTGTTCACGATAAAGAAATTATTGATACCGAGCTTCAGTTAAAAGATTTGGAAAGCGTTGAAACTAAAATGAAAAAGTTTGAGCGTCAGGCAAAAACAGGCGCCGATAAAGAAGCGGTAAAGACATTTAATGCACTTACAAAAGTAAAAACAACTTTAGAAAGTGGACAATCTGCACGAGCAGCGCTATTAGAAGAAAGCGAATTAGAATACATTGCTGATTTGCATTTACTAACCATTAAACCTGTTGTTTACGTTTGCAATGTAGATGAAGCATCTGCAAAAACTGGCAATAAATACGTAGAAGCGGTTAGAGAAAATGTAAAAAATGAAGGCGCTGAAATTTTAATTATTACAGCACAAATGGAAAGCGAAATTGCATCTCTTGAAACATTTGAGGAAAAACAAATGTTCTTAGCCGAAATGGGTTTAGATGAGCCGGGCGTAAATAAATTAATTAAAACAGCGTACAAATTATTAAACCTGCAAACATATTTTACGGTTGGTGTAAAAGAAGTACGTGCCTGGACAATTGATAAAGGCTACAAGGCTCCACAAGCCGCAGGCGTTATACATACCGATTTTGAAAAAGGATTTATTAAAGCTGAGGTTATGGCCTATAACGATTTTACAACCTTGGGTTCTGAAGTTGCCTGCAAAGAAGTTGGTAAACTTCGTATTGAAGGAAAAGAATATGTGGTTGCTGATGTAGATA
>JBDTJJ010000255.1:0-5515 GCA_039935895.1 Bacteroidia bacterium
GTAATATCATCATAAATAAAGTTATTACAAGATAATTCTTATATTTGTCATAAGGAATTGGATAAAGGATAAGGTTCAGGATATTGGAGGGAAAAGCGGTTTCATTTGCCGAGATTCCCAAGTTGCCAATAAATATATGTTGGAGGAAATAAAAAGAGCGGGTCATTTCCCGCTCTTTTCGCATTTTTAAAGATAAAAAGATAACCAATTCTTATTTATTCTACGCAATTAATATCAAAGTAAGATAAGGGATATTCAAGGTAATTATTCTTTTCCAAACCTAATTTTTCATTTGCTTCTAATGCTTTATCTGTCACAATAAATACATTCCAATTTTCTGGCTGATTTATGTTTTTAGTTCTTGAAACTAAATTAATTACTTTAAAGGAAATATTTGTCTTTAAATCTATATAACTTTTACCCATAATATCTTCTTTACGGGTTTTTATTTTTTCTTCAGCATATTCTTTACTAAATAATTTTTCTTTACTTTCCATATAGTATTTTTATTTACAAAATTTACTTATTAAATCATAAGCTCCATCGGAACCTAACTCGCCTGCTTTACTCCAATCTAAACAAGCGCCTTTTTTGTCTGGTAAGCTAAGCTTAGCAATTCCTCTACCCTCATAAGCCTTATAATTTTTAGGATTTAATTCTATAGCCTTTGTAAAATCTTCTATAGCACCATAATAATCATCTACATTCCATTTATCAGCACCTCTATTAGTATACGCACTTATATATTTGGGATTTAATTCTATTGCTTTTGTATAATCTTGAATCGCTTCTTTAAAATTTTTTAAACCATCATTTGAAACCCCTCTACCATAATAAGCTTTATCATCATTACGATCTAATTCTATTGCTTTTTTATAATCTTGTATTGCCCCATAATAATCACCTAAGTCATTTTTAGAACTTGCTCTATTGCAGTAAGCCTTATAATATTTAGGGTTTAATTCTATTGCTTTTGTATAGTCTTGTATTGCTCCTTTATAATCCTTTGCTATAACTTTATCATATCCAAAATTGAAATAATCCTCTGCTGTTTGCGCATAATTATTTGACATTGTAAGTAAAAGTGGTATAATCAACAAGTTTTTAATTTTCATAATAAGTGTATTTATAAACAAACTTACAAAATTTTAGCAATCATTTCGTTCAACTTTGTTTGTGTTATCACCGCTGCAAAAATACCTTCGGTTTATGAAGAAAAATCATCTTCGAAGCAGCGCGTGGCAAGAAAGTCCGCGGAGCAGTTTTGCCTTTGCGAGGGAGATCGGAACTTTCTTGATTTTTTGGTTCTTTTTCATCAAGAAAAAAGAACGTAGAAAAAGATAAATCATAGCAGAGAGCCTCATCATTTATTCTTTCTTTTTCATCAAGAAAAAAGAACAACAACAAATTAGTACATTTATACCCTACTTATGAACTCAAAATTAAAAATCGACGCCTGTTTTTCTCCGTATCTGTACCCGGTGTATGCAGATACCGATAGTATTGTAGTAGTTATTGATGTGTTTAGAGCCACATCGGCTATATGCGTGGCATTTGCTAATGGCGCCGATAAAATAATTCCGGTAGCAAGTGTAGAAGAAGCTTTGCAATACAAACAACAAGGTATGTTAGCAGGTGCCGAACGCGATGCCATTAAATTAGATGGTTTCGATTTTGGAAACTCTCCGTATGATTATATGGGCGAACATGTAAAAGGTAAAACCATTGCACTTACCACAACTAATGGCACACAAGCTATTGAAGCCGCTCGCAATGCGTATAAAGTTGTCATCGGTTCTTTTTTAAATATTGATGTGTTATGCAATTGGTTGATTAAACAAGATAGAAATGTGTTGCTTTTATGTTCTGGGTGGAAGAACAAATTTAATTTAGAAGACTCACTTTTTGCAGGTGCTGTAACTACTCAAATACTAGAAAAAAGTAAAAATTACAGCTTAGGTGATGGATGTTTAGCTCTAAAATATTTATATGAAATTGGTAAAGAAAAACCTACCAAGTTTTTAAACTACTCTATGCACCGACAACGTTTTGCCAAGCTTAATTTAAAAAAAGATATTCGCTATTGCTTAATGCCAAACTCTGCACCGGTTGTGCCTGTGCTTGAAGGTAAGTTTTTGGTAAAGGCTCATATAGATATTAATTAAAAATCAGTTTATATAAATAGCTTAATTTACCACGTGAAAAAAGTATTGGTTATAACGTATTATTGGCCGCCAAGTGGTGGGGCAGGAGTACAGCGTATGCTTAAGTTTGTAAAGTATATGCCTAGTTTTAATGTAGAGCCTTTTGTGCTTACCATTCACGAAGACAAGGCTTTTTATCCAATGAAAGATAATACGCTTTTAAAAGATGTTCATCCTGATTTAAAAATTGTAAAGACAAAAAATACCGAAATACTTAAAGTGTTTAGTGGTTTATTAAAGAAAAAAGAAATTCCGCATTCTGGTTTTGCCAATCACAATAAAAATACATTAACCAGTAAAGTGCTGCGTTTTTTACGAGGAAATTTATTGATACCAGATGCCCGAAAAAGCTGGGTGAATGCTGCTTACAAAGAAGCCTGCAAATTAATAGACAAAGAAAAAATAGATACGATTATTATTTCTACTCCGCCGCACAGTTCGCAAATAGTTGGATTAAAACTAAAGAAAAAATATCCTCACTTAAAATGGATTGCCGATTTGCGTGACCCGTGGACGGACATTTATTATTATAAAGATTTACTGCACACATCTTGGGCTAAAAAAATTGATTTGAAATATGAACGTGAAGTCGTTCAACAATCTAATTCTATTTTAGTAGTGAGTAAAGGCATTAAAGAAATGTTTGCCGATAAATATAAAAACACCGCAGATAAAATTTATGTTATTCCAAATGGTTTTGATGAAGATGATTTTAAAGTGGCTTCTCATCCTCCCACAAATGAATTTTTAATTTCGCACACAGGCACTATTGCTGAAAGTTATAATCCTAAAATATTTTTTAGCGCTTTGCAAAAAGTAACTGCTGCTTATAAAGATAAATGTAAAATTCGTGTGCTGTTTGTCGGCAAAACATCTCCTGATTTTAAGGCGCTTGGCACAACTTATAACGTTTCAAATTATATAGAATATAAGGATTATGTTCCTCATCAGGAAGTAATTAATTATTTAAAAAACACAACTTGTCTCTTATTAATCATTGCAGAAACCGCTAATCAAAAAGGATTATTATCAGGAAAATTATTTGAATATTTAGCCGCAAAAAAACCAATTATTACCATTGGCCCAAAAGCCGGAGATGCAGAAGAAATTTTAAATTTATCAGGTGCAGGGCAACTATTTAGCCGTGATGAAGAAACAGAACTTGTTGCTTATATCAATTCAAAAATTGAAGATTGGTTAAAAAATCCAAATCTTGATATTACCGATAGTAAAATAGATGCTTACTCGCGTAAAAACCTGACTAAGCAACTTTGTGAAATCATTAAGCGTTAAGCCCTTTTTAATTCTTCAAGGGTTTTATTATATTCTGTTTTTATTTCTGAAATAATTTCTGTGCACGATTTAATATCATGTATCAATTCAACTGATTTGCCTGCGCACCAAAGTTGTAAATAATTATTAGGCAAGATAGATTCTTCTAATTTTTTCATGCCTCTAACCTGCACAAACATTTTAAAATATTTTTTTGCCCGCGAGTTTTTACCCATAAATTTTTCCATCCAATTTTGCTCGTAACCCATTTTTTTAGCCGATGGTGTATCTATAATTGTTGCTGGCGAACCCGATAGTTTAGTTGTCATAACAATATCATCCATGTGCGAATTAACGATGGCATTTTTATATTCATGGCTAACCATACATTCTGTACTCGCAATAAAACGTGTGCCAATTGAAACAGCTTCAGCACCCAAAATTTGAACCGACAATAAACCTTTTCCACTTGTAATTCCGCCTGCGGCAATAACCGGTTTATCAGGAAAAGCCTCTTTTAAAGCAGGTATTAATACTTGCAATGGATTTGGTCCTGCATGTCCGCCTGCGCCTTGTCCAACTGCAATAAAACCATCGCAATTACCTTCGTAACATTTTTTTGCGTGTTCAATATTAGTAACATCACAAAAAACTTTAGCGCCATACGCATGTGCAGCTTTTACTACTTCTTTCGGGTTGCCTAAAGAGGTAATAAAAAACGGGACTTTCTTTTCAATACAAATTTTTAAATGTTTATCCGATAAAGGATTTGATTTTTGTACGATAATATTTACACCATAACTTCCTTGTGGCGTACTTTTTGCAAATAAATTCAAATCGTCCAGCAATTTCTCAAGTTCACCTTCTTTTCTGTAATTTAAACTAGGGAATGTTGCCATAATTCCGGCTTGCATTCCGGCTTTTAGCATAGCTTCATTGCTCACTAAAAACATCGGTGCCATTATGATGGGAAACTCAATTTTTAACAAATTATTTATGTTTTTTCCTAAAATCATTGCAATTCTTTTTTGATTATTACAAATATATATTATTTTTATGCGTGCATAATATATTTTAACGTATGAATGAAAATTTTAGATTATTCGATTTGCTTCCGCATTTAAAACAAATGCCTTTAAAGGAAGATGCTCTTGCTGCTAAAGAAAATGGCACTTGGCATAAATACGGTACGCAAGAATTTATAGATACTGTTAACTATTTAAGTTATGCGTTTATAGATTTAGATATTAAAGTGGGTGATAAAATTGGGTTGATTTCAAATAATCGACCAGAGTGGGTTTTTGTTGACTTTGCCTGCCTGCAAACGGGCGCTACCAATACGCCTTTATACCCAACTATTAGCGATAACGATTTAAAATTTGTGATAAACGATGCAAAGGTTCAATACTTTTTTGTGTCGGATGGAGATATGTATCATCGCATAAAAAAAGCCTGCGAAGGTTCTACCGTAAAAGAAATTTTTACTTTTTCTCAAATAGAAGGCGCACATTCTATGAAGGATTTAGTGGCCATTGGAAAAAGTAAACCACAAGAACAAAAGCTAGAAGAAATTAAAGCCGCTATAAAACCAGATGATTTAGCGACGATTATTTATACATCAGGTACGACAGGAAATCCTAAAGGAGTAATGCTTTCGCATCGTAATTTTATTAGTAATGTTATTGGTACAGAAAAACTTTGTCCGTTTCAAAAAGAATGGCGCGCATTGAGTTTTCTTCCGCTAAATCACGTTTACGAACGTATGTTGTCGTACTTATATATAAGTCAGGGTATGTCAATTTATTATGCCGAAAATTTGGAAACAATTGCTGCTAATTTAAAAGAAATTAAACCACAAATTTTTGTAACCGTTCCTCGTCTTTTAGAAAAAGTTTATGAAAAAATTGTAGCGACAGGCTCTAATCTAACAGGCATAAAAAAAGCACTTTTCTTTTGGGCTTTAGATTTGGGTTTACGTTACGAGCAACATCGTGCAAACGGTTGGTGGTATGAGTTTCAGTTGAGTATTGCTAACAAAC
>JBDTJJ010000256.1:0-2769 GCA_039935895.1 Bacteroidia bacterium
CATTAGCCAAGTAAACCCACCAAAAATAAAATGTGGAATTACGATTGATGGAGAGGGAGCATTTTGGCTTGCAACTGATTGCATTTTATTTATAGATTAAAAGTTTTACGTTTCCTTCTTCTATTTCTGTTATCAAGGTTTTAAAATGACGTTCGGCAAGTTCGGGTAAAAGATATTGTGGCACTTTTTTATGATGAACAAACAAAGCATACCCTTGTGGCAAACTTTCTAATTCGTTTAAAATAGTAACCATTGGTAATGGCATCTCGAGATCGCGTACATCTGCTTCGCGTAATTTATGGCTGTATTTTTCTTTTTCCTTTTCCATTTCAGCCAAAGAAACAGTTACAACTAGTGCATCTAAATCTTCTTGTTTTTTAGGCTCAGCTACTTTTAAAAAGTAAGTATATACAGTTTCTGCTTCTGATTTTACGTAGCTTGTGTATCCTTTTTTATTCAATATTTTTATAAGCGGTGTAGGTTCAAACGAATTTAGCACTTCTAAAGCATACCCTTCTGGAACTTGTTTTAACTCTTCCATAATTCGGGTAAAAGGATCGGAACCCGCTTTTAAAATTGGTTGAACATCAAGCGTTTTTATTTTTCCATCTTGAATGACTTCCAATATTTTTTCATTAGGATTTTCTTCTATTTTCTCATCCTTTTTTTGTACTCCTGCTTCTATTTCAAATCCAATAGTAGCTAGTTTATTCATAATATCAGAAACCGCGCATTTTCCAATCCGCGCAGCATCTGCAACCGTTACTCTTGATGCAAGAATACTGCGAAGTATTGGGTTTTTAAGTTTATTAAAGTGCGGATTGACAGACGCAATGGCTTCAATGGCTTCTTTGTTGTGCTTTAGAATGACTGATATTTTTGTTTGGCTATTGATTTTCATTTTCAGGACTTAACTAAATTTTTAAGATACCTTATAATCTTTGTTATTTTTCTTATTTAGTTACGTTAAATAGCAAGACTGTTTTTTAATAAAGTTGTTTAAAGTTTCTAAAAACACACTGCTTAAAGAAAACTTTAAACAACTCATTAAACAAATTTTTATTTACTCAACAACTCTTCTTCCATCTTAATAGCTTTTGAAAAAAGAATATTATTTTCAAGATGAATATGTTCGTGAAGGTCTTCTTCAAACTCCTTTAGTTTAGCAAATAACACTTTATAAGAAGAACAAGCATCTGAAGGAGGCGTATATCCACCGCTCAACTCGTGTACTTTTTCCATACTTTCTCCCACAGCAGTGTGCTCTAATTCCATCATTTGAATAGGATTTTTAATACTGCCAAAACCAGTCTTAGCTAATGGAGTGCCATTACGTTTTGCTGCCACCATTTCTTTTATGTAAGGAAAAAGAATGTTTTCTTCTTTTGGCATGTGCGCCATAAGCTCTTCTGCAATAACGTTGTAATGCTTTGCAATTTCAATTACTTCTGGATGTGTATTACCATGCACACGAGCAACCTTTGCGCTAAATTCATTTAACATAGGCATAGCTTCTCTCACATATTTATGATGTGTATTCACAATATAATCAGCAAGAAAATCAAGCTCCCAGCTATTAAAATCATGTTTTTTTACTACAGCTGATTTGTCAACTTCGGCAATGGCTGCTTCTACCTCTGCTACGTTTAATCCTTTTTTGTCGCAAGCCTCTTTTACTGTTCTATTTCCACCACAACAAAAATCTAAACCAAATTTTCTAAACACTTCTGCTTTTCTATAATCACTCGTAACAAGCTCTCCCATAGTTTTTGATTTAACTCCGGTATCTAGTTTGGTAATTTTTACTTCGTACACAGCGGGTCCTTTTTGTAAGTATTCCCACTCAAACGTTTTGCCTCGCTCTGCTACCATTTGGTAATAAAGTGGTACCGGATCGTGATCGTTGTGAAGGATAAATGCTTGTCCACCAGCTAGCGCATCAAACTTATTAAAGATAGATGGGTGCTTAAGGCGAGGTTCAATTTTTGTTACATCTAATGTTTCCATGATTTGTTTTTTTAATATTATGGTACAAATATACATCTATTTCTTTAATTTAAGATAAAAAGGTCTTTATTTCTTTTTATCTTATTTTATCATTCATTTTTAGTCATTCATTTGATTAATTTTCGTTTAAATGTTTAAGTGGCTAGACTCAAAAGATCAGAAGAATAAGGGTTTACTCCTCGGTCTTATTTTTAAGTTGCATCAAAAGGGCGTAAGCACCGTTAATAACAATTTTAGCATTTTCCTCTTTATTCATAAAACTTATTTCGGTATAGTTGTTTTCAGAAACTCCTTTTTTTATTTCAGTCATTTTAAAAATAGTGCTGTCTTTTGTTGTAAACACATAATCTTTATTATTGTAACTAACTATGGCATCTTCCTTTACCGCATTTTCGCTTTTTGACTGCACCTCTACATCCGCATTCATATACATGCCTGGCAAAAGTGTTTTATCGTAATCTTCAAAATGACAATGGACTTCAGCTGTTCTGTCTGAAGAGATATACTGACTAATAAGAATTATTTCGCAAGGATGTTTTTTATTAGGTTCGATATTATTATACGCAAGTAATTTTTGTCCGATATATAACTTTTCGAGATCTTTTTCAAACACTTTAAGATTAAGGTGGATGTCGCTTGGATTTACCAACTCAAAAATAATATCAGATGCATTTACATACTTTCCTATGTTTACATTTACCTTAGAAACAAAGCCATCAATAGGCGAATAAATATTTACAGCTTTTGATAAATTATCTTCCG
>JBDTJJ010000257.1:0-3003 GCA_039935895.1 Bacteroidia bacterium
GTGGGAGCACCCTTAGGAGCTATTGTACGTAAAGGTGGTTTTGGTATGCCGGTTGTTATATCTGTTTTTATGTTTATTATATATCATGTAATATCTTTTACCTGCGAAAAAATGGTGCTACAAAATCAGTTAAATGTTATTGTAGGTATGTGGATTAGCGCGGCTATTTTTTTGCCCATAGGCTGTTGGCTATCTTTAAAAGCAGCCAATGATTCTCCGTTATTTGATGCGGCTCTATACGCCGATTTCTTTAAAAAAGTTTTTAAAAAGAAAAAAAATGCAACTGCTACAACTAACTAATAAACCGCCATATCCTCCTAACGACGGCAGTTCTATAGCGGTGTATAATATGACTTGCGGTTTACTCAATAACCAGGTTGATGTTACTTTAATGTGTATCAACACTAAAAAACATTTTAAAGCAGACGAAGAAGTTGATGCTAAATTTAGAAAAAATAGTCATTATACATCTGTCTATAAAGATACCGATGTAACAGCTTTTGGTGCATTGGCAAATTTATTTTCATCTCAATCCTACTTTGTATCTCGTTTTTATTTTAAGGAATTTGAAGAACAACTAATTTCTATTTTAAAAGAGAAACAGTTTGATGTTATCCAACTTGAAAGTATTTTTTTGGGAAATTATATTCCTATCATAAAAAAATATAGCCAAGCAAAAATTACCATACGTACCCATAATACAGAGCATTTAATTTGGGAACGAATGATTGCTAACGAAAGTAATTTTGTAAAAAGAACCTACCTTTCTGTACAAACTACTCGCTTAAAAAATTTCGAAAAACAAGTATTGCAAAGCGTTGATGCTATTATTCCCATAACAGAAATAGATAAAAATTATTTCGAAAACTGGGGCATTAAAAAATCGTATCATGTTTCTCCAACAGGAGTTCAGTTGCAGCAATACCAAGTTAATCATGCAGACGAGTTACCAGATAGCGTTTTTCATTTTGGTAGCATGGATTGGATGCCTAATGAAGAAGCCGTTTTATGGTTTATAAATAATGTTTGGGATAAAGTTTTAGCTAAAATACCGCACGCAAAATTTTACGTTATTGGTAGGGGCATGAGTGCAAAAATGTTGGCGCTTACTAAACCAAATGTGGTTGTTATTGGAAAAATACAAAATGCCGAAAAAGTTTATCATCATTATTCTTGTATGGTTGTGCCTTTGCTTTCGGGCAGCGGTATGCGCATTAAAATGATTGAAGGCATGGCGTATGCAAAATCTATTGTATCTACAGCCATAGGTGCAGAGGGTATTGCGGTTACAGCTACTAAAAACTGTTTAATAGCCGATGAACCAACTGAATTTGCAAATGCTGTCATTGAAATTTTATCTGATAAAGAAATAAGAAATAACTTGCAACAAGAAGCTCGAAATTTTATTGAGCAACATTTTGAAAACAATGCGTTAGTAAAACAATTAGTCGATTTTTATAAAACCCTGTAAGCGTGTTTTTATTTTTAGAAATATTATTTTTTCTTTCTACTTATGCTATATTTCACACGTATATTATGTATCCTTTTTTACTTTTTATTTTTTCAAGAAACAAAAACTTAGTAAATGATGTGCAATTTCTTCCCACAGATAACTTACCTGAAATAGCTATTATTTGTGCAGCCTACAATGAAGAAAAAGTAATAGCACAAAAAATTGAAAGTGTTTTTAATACCAATTATTCAAAAGAAAAAATAACATTTTATATTGGCACAGATGCTTGTAGCGATAATACGGTTAGCATCATTAAACAACTCCAAGAAAAATACGCACAACTTAAATTGGTTGAGTTTACAGAGCGAACAGGAAAAATAAATATTATAAATAAATTAAATGAATTGGCACAAGCACCTATTTTTATCATGACAGATGCTAATGTGTTTTTCAAAAATGAAACTTTATTTGAGTTGGCAAAGCATTTTAAAAACGAAGAAGTAAAATTAGTTTGCGGAAACATTATTAAACAAGCCATTAATAAAGAAGCCGTTACCAGAAACGAATTGCAATACATAAACTATGAAAATTTTATAAAAAATGCTGAAAGTAAATTATGGCATATTGTAATTGGCGCAGAAGGTGGTTGTTATGGCTTGCGTAAAGAAAGTTTTATCAATATCCCAGCTCATTTTATTGCTGATGATTTTTTTGTAACCTGTAATGTATTAAGTAATAAAGGCAAAATTTTGTTTGAAGAAAAAGCCATTGTATTTGAAGATACTGCTGCTGAAACTTCGGGAGAATTTAGGCGTAAAACCCGTATTGCGACAGGTAATTTTCAAAACCTAGTTTATTTTAAAGGCTTATTAAAAAATCCATTTTCTAAAATTGGCTTTGCATTTTTATCGCATAAAGTTTTACGTTGGCTTACTCCGTTTTTCTTTTTGCTAAACTTTATTTGTTGTGCCGTTTTAATGCAAGATTATACTTTGTTTAAATACATATTCTATTTAGAGATTGCAATTTTAATAATTCCAATATTGAATAACATACTTTTTAAAATTGGAATTAAAATAAAACCATTAATTTCTTTAACGCATTTTATTGTAATGAATGCAGCTTTATTTGTAGGCTTTTTGCGCTATTGCAAAGGTGTTACCAGTAGCGTTTGGCAACCGGTTAGGTAGAAAAAAATTCTTTTTTAAAATCAGAAAAACGCTTTTTCTTTTTCAAATAATAATCAAAAACAATACTGCTTTGATAAATTTGTTTGTTAGATGGCTTGTAATTTTTTGCCGATTTAATTTCTTTTCGCTGTTGCAAAGTTTGTTTCAAATTTCCATAAAAAGAAAAATGAGCTCGTATTATAGCCCAAGTATGCTTGGCATTTCCTTCTAGAAAAAACTTAACTCCAGCAACGCCATCTAAATTTAAACGAACTAAAATTTTAAAAAATAAATTGCCACTTGTATTATTTTTAGTAAGTGATAATAGGCTGTTTCTAAAATTTAAAAATGTTTTTTGCGGGCTTAATTTATTTAGCGTGC
>JBDTJJ010000258.1:0-3124 GCA_039935895.1 Bacteroidia bacterium
CAAACGAAAAAACGCTGCACAGCAAAGCAATTTTTAATAATGTAATTTTATTCATTTTCTTTGTAAAGGATTGTAAAGGTAAACCAAAAATATGACAGTTGTAATAACAGGCGCATCAAGAGGAATAGGAAAAGAACTAATTAACTTTTTTTTAGAAAATAAAGTAAAAGTTATAGCCATAACTTCTAACGTCGAAAAAATAAAACCGCAAGCTAATTTGCAGGTAATTGCCACCAATTTTAATACCATGGATGCGGTTTTTGCCACTGCCGAAAAAATAAAAGGCTTAACTAACGAAATAAGCATACTTATAAATAACGCGGCAACCTTGGAGAGCAAGCCTTTTACAGAAATTTCTGTAAACGATTTTGAAAATACATATCGCATAAATGTAGAAGCGCCATTTTTTCTTACGCAGCAATTAGTCGCTATTATGGGCATGACAAAAACCGCGCATATTGTAAATATTAGCAGTATAGGTGGTTTTATAGGAAGCGCAAAATTTGCAGGCCTAAGTGCATACAGCTCATCTAAAGGCGCGCTTAGTGTTTTAACCGAATGCTTGGCCGAAGAACTGAAAGATAAAAACATACGCGCTAACTGTTTATGCTTAGGCGCAGTAAATACAGAAATGCTAAAGCAGGCATTTCCGGGTTATGAAGCGCCGTTAAATCCGCCGCAAATGGCACAATATATTGGCAATTTTGCGTTAACAGGTCATACGTATTTTAACGGTAAAGTATTGCCGGTAAGTGTATCTACGCCTTAAAAATTGTATCTTTAGTTTTAATCAATGAAAAAAGCCTTTCTCATAATTCTTGTCTCTTGTCTCTTGTCTCTTGCCTCGCAGGCGCAAACCTTATCAGATAAAGATATAGCCTATTTTAAAAAGTATGAAGACAGTCTTTCTTTCATGCAAAAAAAGGTTTTTTTCTCAAAAGCAGATACCACAAAATACAGAGCAAATGCCAAGTTTTTTCATTTAATGGAAGAAGTTTTATCAAACAATCTTTCATTTTCTTATCCATTCGATTCGCTAAAAGAGGTAAACAAATTAATTTCTCCCGATAAAAAATTTAGGCTTATAACCTGGAGTATTCCCAATAAAGACGGCAATTATTTTTATTTTGGTTTTTTGCAAGCGCTTCATCCAAAAACAAAAAGGTATGAAGTTTATGAGCTGACTGATAAATCTGTAACGGTAAAAAATCCGGAAACTTACCTTAGCGATAATACAAAATGGTTTGGCATGTTGTATTATTCTATCATCCCTTGCGGAGATTATTACACCTTGCTTGGCTGGGATGGAAATGATAAACTTATATCCCGAAAATTTATTGATGTACTAAGTTTTAAAAAAGATGGCACCCCAGTTTTTGGAAAAGATATTTTTAAAATGCCTAAAAAATTCCCTAAACGTATTATGTTTGAGTA
Organism: Bacteroidia bacterium; assembly: GCA_039935895.1. GTDB lineage: Bacteria > Bacteroidota > Bacteroidia > B-17B0 > Aurantibacillaceae > PALSA-968. Next base: position 1,435 of record JBDTJJ010000258.1, read on the forward strand.
TAACGCGCAAGTAGTAATGACGCTGCGTTACAACCCCGAAGCCAATTCAATTATATTTGATCATCTTACGCCTAAAGAAAGTTATTTAGAAGGACAAGCACAGTTTTATGGTCCCGATTTTAGTTACGATGCTTTTGTTTTTAAACATGGCAAATGGGAGTTTGAAGAAGAAGTTGATGCCAAAAACCCACGCAGCAAAACCGATAATTACAAACGAGATAAAAGTCAAAAAGAAAAGCCTGTTTATACTCCTAAATAATTTTTGGACGTTCCGGCTTATTGTCATTTCGAACGATTCAAGAAATCTCATGCGCCGTCGGGCTTTACGCTACAAATCCTCGGCGATTACGCCTGTGGGTTTTTCGCTGCAATCCCTAACGCAAATTTCCCATAAAAGCCAAATTGACACGTCAAAAACTGTAAAATTGACTTTTAATAAATCTTAATCCCCATTGGCACGGAATATGAGTACATTCGCACGAAGAATAAAATTTAACAAATCAATCAAAATAAAAATATGGCAAAATCAAGTGTACATGTAAACGTAAAACCATTGGCAGATAGAGTGCTTGTAGAGGCAGCTGCTGCTGAAGAAAAAACAGCCGGAGGAATTATCATTCCAGATACTGCAAAAGAAAAACCAATGCGCGGCAAAGTTATTGCAGTTGGCGCAGGTAAACCAGATGAGCCTATGACTGTAAAAGTTGGCGATGCTGTATTATATGGCAAATATGCAGGTACTGAGCTTGTTGTAGAAGGTAAAGAATACCTTATTATGCGCGAATCAGACATTTACGCAATCATTTAAGCAAATTAAAAAGTAATAATTAAAAATTTAAAAGAAAAAAGAATATGGCAAAAGACATAAGTTTTAATTTAGAAGCTCGCGATGCACTAAAACGTGGTGTAGATGCTTTGGCAAATGCAGTAAAAGTAACTCTTGGTCCAAAAGGACGTAACGTTATTATCGACAAAAAATTTGGCTCTCCGCAAATCACTAAAGATGGTGTTAGCGTAGCTAAAGAAATTGAATTATCTCACCCAGTTGAAAACATGGGTGCACAACTTTTAAAAGAAGTTGCTAGCAAAACGGCTGATGCTGCTGGTGATGGTACTACTACAGCAACGGTTTTAGCGCAAGCTATTGTTACTGCGGGTTTAAAAAACGTAGCTGCGGGTGCAAATCCAATGGATTTGAAACGTGGTATTGATAAAGCGGTTATTGCAGTGGTTGAAAATTTAAAAAAACAATCACAATCAATCGGTAACGAAAACAAAAAAATTGAACAAGTAGCTACTATCTCTGCTAATAACGATAGCGTTATTGGTAAACTTATTGCAGAAGCAATGGGTAAAGTAAAAAAAGAAGGTGTTATAACAGTTGAAGAAGCAAAAGGTACCGAAACTACGGTTGAAGTAGTTGAAGGTATGCAATTCGATCGCGGTTATATCTCTCCGTACTTTGTTACTGATGCAGAAAAAATGCAGACTGTATTTGAAACTCCTTACATCTTAATTTTCGAAAAGAAAATTTCTGCAATGAAAGAATTGCTTCCGGTATTGGAAAAAGCAGTTCAAACAGGTAAACCACTTTTAATTATTGCTGAAGATTTAGACGGAGAAGCTTTACAAACATTGGTTGTAAATCGTTTACGTTCTAACTTAAAAATTGCTGCCGTTAAAGCTCCAG
>JBDTJJ010000259.1:0-3204 GCA_039935895.1 Bacteroidia bacterium
AAGATAAGCGTGTTGCGGTTTTGTAAGGATGTCAATAAAAGCCAACTCAATAAACTAACCAATCTTGTTTTATATCCTGCCAATAAAAAAAGATAAACAATGCCTGTAATTATAAAAACAAGTACGGCAAATGCATACGTATCGCAAAACTGAAAGAGTGAAAAATAACCAACTTTCCAATACGATAATTCGAGTGCATTAAAGGGTACAACGCCCAATTCAGTATAATGTGCCGTTAAAGAAGTGGCGCGTATGCACAAATCAGTTAGTAAAACTAAAGAGATTGCTATGCGCATTAAACTCAAAGCACGCACATCTAATCCGTATAAATTTTTTAAACGAATATAAAATCGTGGTATAAAATTCGCACTTATCACAGTCTGTTACCTTTTATCAAAACAATAAAAAATTAACGCGTTTAGTCTTACTTTTGTGTGAAGATATGCAATTACCCATTATTCAGATAATAGACGTTACAAAAAAGTACGTTATTGGCACCGAGGTTATCAATGCCTTAAACGGCGTTTCGTTAACGGTTCAAAAAAACGAGTATGTTGCCTTAATGGGACCTTCCGGTAGCGGAAAATCTACGTTAATGAATATGCTGGGTTGCCTTGATACACCTACATCTGGCGAGTACATTTTAAATCAAATACCTGTCGCAAAAATGAGCGATAACGAGTTAGCTGAAGTCCGCAACAAAGAAATTGGTTTCGTGTTTCAAACTTTTAATTTATTACCGCGTTCATCAACTTTAGAAAACGTGGCACTTCCGCTGGTGTATGCCGGCATTAAAAAAGAAGAGCGAGAAAAACGTGCTAAAGAAGTTTTGGAGCAAGTTGGTTTGGGAAACAGAATGAGTCATAAACCAAACGAGCTTTCGGGCGGACAAAGACAACGGGTTGCCATTGCGCGCGCCTTGGTAAACAAGCCTGCTATTATTTTAGCCGATGAGCCCACCGGAAATTTAGACAGCAAAACATCAATAGAAATTATGGCTTTGTTGGAGGATATACACAAACTTGGCAACACCATTATTTTGGTAACACACGAAGAAGATATTGCGCACTACGCGCATCGCATTGTAAGGTTGCGAGATGGCGTAACCGAAAGTGATGTTTTAAATCCTAAGTAAAATTTGGGCGTTACGGCGCTTTGTCATTTCGAGTAGATTCGAGAAATATCTTGCGCCAAGTTTATACTGAGCTTGCCGAAGTAGGCTTTTCGCTCATAGCTTTTTGAGTACAAAAAGGCTATCCGCTACAATCCCTAACGCACAGAAACTATATTTTCAACCACTTACTTTTTCGATAACATTTTGAATTACCTTTAATCCAAATTTCACCCTATGTTTTTAAATCGTATTAAATGGATGGCCGTTGGAGCGGCTATCGTGGTGCTTGGCACTTGGCTTTTCAACTCAAAAGATATTCTCAAAAAACTTACTGGCTCAAATAATTTTGGCGCCGAGCAAACTAAAATCAATCCCGAGTTTGCCCAATATATTTCGGCATTTACAACAGGTTATATTTCTTCAGGTTCCACTATAAAAATAAAATTTGCATCAGAGCTGCAACAAAACGTAGAATTAAACACACCGGTAAAAGAAAAACTTTTTTCTTTCGAACCAGAAATTGCTGGAGATGCTGTTTGGCTTGATGGACAAACCATTGAGTTTCGACCTAAAGACCGCCTTGCAGCAGGACAATTGTTTAAAGCATCCTTTCATCTCGATAAATTATTAGATGTAAAAAAAGAGTTGAAAGAATTCGATTTTAAGTTTCAGGTCGTAAAGCAATCCGCACGCGTTGAAGTCAATAATATCAAGTGCTACAACAATTCAGATTTTAGTTATTACCGTGTTAGCGGTGTTATTTCTACTGCTGATTACGCACCTGCAGATAAATTAGAACAAATACTAAACGCGCAATACGGCACAAAAACTTCAAAAATAAAATGGATTCATAATGAAAAACTAACCGTTCATAAATTTTATATAGATAGTGTTGAACGCGGCACTTTATTGTCTTCTAAACTGACTTTAACCTGGGATGCAAAGCCTATCAATACTGAATACACGGGCAGTTTAGCATTTGATATTCCGGCTAAAAATAAATTTAATTTGTTAGATGTTAAGGTTGTAAATGATAACGAACAACACGTACAAATAACGTTTTCAAACCCAATTGAATCATCGCAATCTCTGGAAGGGATTATTCGTTTAGCAGATCAAAAAGATTTGAAATATGTTATTGATAACAATCAAGTTTTACTTTATCCAACTAACATAAAAGAAGGTTCTTATAAATTAACTATTGATGAATCTGTGCGCGATGCAAAAGGAAAAACATTAGGAGAAACCTTCGAACATAATATTGTTTTTGAAGCTATAAAACCCGCTGTAAAACTTGTCGGAAAAGGAGTTATCCTTCCTTCGTCAAGTAACTTGACTATGCCTTTTGAAGCCGTAAATTTACGCTCGGTTGATGTTCGCATTATTAAAATTTACGAAAACAACATTCTTCAATTCCTTCAAAATAATGATTTAGATGGCGAAAGCGAATTAGCGCGTGTTGGTAAAAAAATTATTGATAAAACAATTAATTTGGGCATTACAAATCCTGCGGATTTTGGTCGCTGGAAAAAATTCTCTCTCGATTTAAACAGCCTGATAAAAACAGAACCTGGCGCTATTTATCACATCGTGTTGAGTTTTAAAAAATCGTATTCAACGTATCCTTGCGCTGGAAATTCTACTGATGATAAAGCAGAAATGGAACAACTGAAAGAGCAACAAGACGCAGACGATGATGCTTCTTCGAGTTATTATTACAACGATTATTATTCTTATGGTGATGAAGAAGGTGAAGATGCGTATGATTGGAAAGAACGTGAAAATCCTTGCAATTCTAACTATTACCGAAACTCGTATGAAAGAAATGTATCTCGAAATTTATTGGCTTCTGATTTAGGCTTAACCGTAAAAAAAGGTAACGATGGGAGCTTTTTTGTAGCGGCTTCCAACTTGGTTAGCACAGAACCAATGAATAACACAAGCATTGAGATGTATGATTATCAGCAACAATTAATTACTTCCGCGCAAACAAATTCCGACGGACAAGTATTTATAACGCCAACTAGAAAACCATATTTTATCGTCGCAAAAAATAAAGATCATCGTGCGTATGTAAAATTAGATGATGG
>JBDTJJ010000260.1:0-2781 GCA_039935895.1 Bacteroidia bacterium
AGCCTGATAAAATGCCGGTTGGTATGTATGAAGAAGACCCTCAACCTTTCTCACTTGAAATTTTTAAATTGCAGAAAGGGGACACCGTTTATACTTTTACAGATGGCTATGCCGACCAATTTGGTGGCCCAAAAGGAAAAAAATTTAAGTACAAATCATTAGAAACTATTTTGCTAACTAATAATAGCAAACCTCTAGTTCAGCAAAAAGAAACACTTTCACAGGCTTTTGATAATTGGAAAGGAGACTTAGAACAAATTGACGATGTTTTACTTATTGCTATTAAAGTATAATGCTAAAGAGTTTTTTATTAGATATTGCCGCACTTATTTATCCGCGCATTTGTGCCGGATGCAGTCATAGTTTGTTTAAACACGAACAATACATTTGCAACAAATGTTATGTATCGTTACCAAAAACAAATTATCATTTACTGAAAGAAAACCCTATACAAAAAATATTTTATGGCAGGGCAGATGTGGTTTTGGCAAGTAGTTTTTTATTTTTTCAGAAAAAAGGAAGTGTGCAGAAAATGATGCACGCTTTAAAATATAAAGGCAAACCAGATGTAGCTCATTTATTAGGGAAATGGTATGCGCAAGATTTAAAACAACAACAAATATTTTCAAATTACGATTACATTATCCCAGTACCGCTGCATAAAAAAAGAGCGCAAAAAAGAGGGTACAACCAAAGCGAATATTTTGCCAATGGATTAAGCGAAGTTTTAAATGTTCCGGTACTTAATGATGTACTAATTAAAACAAAATTTACCGAAACGCAAACCTACAAAACTCGCGAAGAACGTGTGGAGAATACCTTGTCGTCATTTCACGTAACGCACCCCGAAATGATACAGAACAAAAAAATATTATTGGTGGATGATATAATAACAACCGGCGCAACTACCGAAGCTTGTATTATACAATTACAAAAAAGCGCAAGTGTTATTGTTTCTGTGGCATCAATTGCGTACACACTTTAACTTTTATGAATATTAGAGAAGCACTTTTACAAGAACATTCTAAAACGCAAACGCTAAAAGTTGTTGCTTACATTGGTAATGATAAGAAACTATTTGCTGAGTTAATGAAACTTATGTTTACTACCGAGTATCGTGTAGAACAGCGCGCAGCATGGGTTGTATCTTGTTGTATGGATAAAAATAAAACTTTATTAAATCCTTGGATTAGTAAGTTGATAAAGAATTTAGAAAACAGAAACATACACGATGCGGTAAAACGAAACACTTTGCGGGCGTTGCAAAATATGGATATTTCTGAAAAACATTGTGGCGAGTTGTATGACAGTTGTTATACTTTTTTACATAGTATAAAAGAGCCGATTGCTGTAAGAGCATTTGCATTAACTGTACTGACCAATATTTCTAAAAAATATCCTGAATTAAAAACGGAGATTTTACATAGCGCTGAAAGCCTTTTGCGATGCGGAATTCCTGCACTTGAAAGTAGAAGCAGGCAAGCCATAAAAGAATTGACGAAAAAATAAATAATGTTGTATTTGCGTTAGGGATTGCAGCAAGCTGCCATGCAGCGCGTAAAGCCCGACCCGTCGTAGAAGGGGAACGCCCTAATCTTAGTATATTTTTGCTATTTTTGATGCTCGAAATTTACACATGGAATATAACTTCAAAGAGATAGAAAAAAACTGGCAAAAATATTGGAAAGATCATGCCACGTTTAAAGCTGATAACAATTCTGATAAACCAAAATACTATGTGCTCGATATGTTTCCTTATCCATCTGGAGCAGGCCTGCACGTTGGCCACCCGCTTGGTTATATTGCTTCTGATATTTACGCGCGCTACAAACGCCACAAAGGTTTTAATGTATTGCACCCAATGGGTTACGATAGTTTTGGTTTGCCTGCAGAACAATACGCTATACAAACCGGACAACATCCTAAAATTACAACTGAACAAAACATTGCACGTTACCGCGATCAGCTAGATAAAATTGGTTTCTCTTTCGATTGGGACAGAGAAGTTCGCACGTCAAACCCTGAGTATTATAAATGGACACAATGGATATTTATTCAATTATTCAACGCTTGGTATAATAAAAAAACCGACAAGACTGAAATTTTAGATACGCTTACCAAAGAATTTGATGCGAACGGAAATACAAATGTAAATGCTGTTTGCGCAGAGACTGAAATATTTTCTTCCGCAGATTGGAAAAACTTTACAGAGAAACAACGCAGCGATGTGTTGATGAATTACCGCATAGCATATTTAAGCGAAGCATGGGTAAATTGGTGTCCTGCTTTAGGCACAGTACTTGCTAACGACGAAGTGAAAGATGGTGTTTCAGAACGAGGCGGACACCCAGTTGAACGCAAATTAATGCAACAATGGAGCATGCGCATAACTGCTTATGCACAACGTTTGTTAGATGGTTTAGATACCTTAGATTGGCCAGAACCTTTAAAAGAATCTCAACGTTATTGGATTGGGAAAAGTGAAGGCACTTCTCTTAAATTTAAAATCGATCGTCATGCTGAACTTGTTTCAGCATCTCATGAGATTCCGAACCAAGTTCGGAATGACGAATACATCGAAGTATTCACCACTCGTCCCGATACTATTTTTGGTGTGTCGTTTGTAACGCTTGCTCCAGAACACGAATTGGTTAACATCATTGTTCCTGCTGAAAACAAAGCAGAAGTGGATGCCTATGTTACACAAGCAAAAAATCGTAGCGAGCGCGAGCGACAAGCCGATGTAAAACGCGTGTCGGGTGTGTTTAGCGGTGCGTATGT
>JBDTJJ010000261.1:0-4571 GCA_039935895.1 Bacteroidia bacterium
ACCCGCGACCTTAACCTTGGCAAGGTTACGCTCTACCAACTGAGCTACTTTCGCTTTTGAGGTTGCAAATGTACTCACTTTTTAAAAATTAGCAAATTTTTTTCGTACTATTTTTAAATTAAATAAGCTTTTAACTGCTAATTAGCATAAAAGTAAAAATCCCCAACTAATTGAGGATTTTTAATTAATGATATATTATTAAAGAACTTACTTATAAAAATGCAAGGTAATTAAAACAACTGCAGCCATCGTTAAAAATGTCATGGTAAAAATAGCTACAAACTTGCTTACTTTAAATTCGTTTACTAAAAAACTAATTGGGTAGCTGGCAATTTTATAAAGTGCTAAATGAATTTTGCCCCAAGCGCCTTTTTTATTAGGAATAACTCTTCCGTCTGCGCCAAATTTAAAAGCATTTACTTGTGCTTCAACACCCTCTTCAGAACTGAGAACAATTACTTCAGCTCTATCATTCATTTCTTTTACTTTTTTTACCAGTTCGGTTACATTTGCGCCAGTGTTAGTTACTTCGTCGTATAAGTAATCGTCTAAAACAACTAAATCTACATTTGGATTTAATTTATTAAAAAAGTTTTCGCTGTTAGAAAATAAAGAAACGTTTAATCTCTCTCCAAAACGTCTGATTAAAAACTGTTTAAGTTTATCAGCTATGGTAGTGTTATCATTTAAGATAAATACATTTAATGTTTGAGTTTTCATGGCTTCTATTTTTTAAGTTTAGTAAACAATTACTATCTATAAGAGGTAAACCTTATGCCAATAAAAAAAGTGGTTATACGTTAATATAACCACTTTTGTGAGCAAATATTTCTACAGTTTTATTTGTTATTTCAGGCGGCTGCTTCCTCTGTGATTTTTCTAAAGTTTTTGTTCGGAATTTTTAACTCGTCACGATATTTTGCAATTGTTCTTCTGGAAATAACGTAATTTTTTTCTTCCAATAGTTTAACTATTTCTTCATCGCTTAAAGGTTTGGTTTTATCTTCGGCTTCAATGCAATTTACAAGCACTTGTTTAATTTCGTTTGTGCTTACAATTTCTCCGTTAACATCAGTCATGCCTTGCACAAATAAATCTTTAATTAAAATATTACCCATAGAAGTTGCAATGTATTTGCTATTTGCAATACGGGAAACGGTAGAAATTTCTGAACCAATTTCTTCTGCAATATTTTTAAGAATTAATGCTTTTAAATCGTTTTTATTGCCGGTAATAAAATATTGTTTTTGATGTTTTACAATTGCTTTTGCCACTAAAACCATCATGCTTTCTCTTTGTTGAAGGGCTTCAATAAACCATTTTGCACTTTCTACTTTATCTTTAATAAATGTAGAAGCTTCTTTTAAATTTTTATCTTTCGATTTAGAATAATCGTTTAACATCTCGGTATATTCTTCGCTAATTTTTAATGCTGGTTGTTTGGCTTGATTTAAATATAACTCCACATGCGTTCCATCTACTTGAACCGAAAAATCCGGAATAATGGTAACTGCTTTGTTAGAGTTTTCGTGGGCAATGCCAGCTGGTTTTGGGTTTAATGATTTAATTTCCGATAAAGCATCGGTAAAATCTTCTTCCGAAATTTTTAAAGAAGTTCTAATCAAATCAAATTTACGTGCAGATAATTCCTGCATAAAATTTTTCAAAATATTGATAGCGTTAAACGTATCCTTTGTTTGTTGTTTTTGTCCTTTTAATTGCAACAATAAACATTCTTGCAAATCTTTTGCAGCAATACCAAGCGGATCGAATTGTTTTATTTTATCAAGCACAGCAGTTAATTCTACTTCATCAATAATCATGTTGTGTTGAAATGATAATTCATCGGCTAATTCGCTAATATCTCTGCGTAAATATCCATCATCATCTAAAGATTCGATTAAATAAATACCTAATTGTTTTTCTTTTTCGGAAATTGAAAGCATACCTAATTGAGAAATTAATCCTTTTGTAAAGTGATTACTTTCTAAAATTATTTGCTCTCTTTTATCGTCTTCGGCACCGTTATTATTTACTTCATATTTGTAATCGTCTAAAGAATCTTTATCCATGTAATCGGTATAATCATAATCTTCGCCAAGTTTTCCTTCGCTAACAAAATCTTCATTTTGGTCGTTGCTGTTATCGTTTTCTGCTTGAGAATCTTCTTCAGAGCTTGTTTGTTCTGTGTCAAATTCTAACGCTGGGTTTGCCGCCATTTCATTAGCTATATACTGCTCTAATTCAACAGTATGTAATGCAACTATATTAAACAATTGTATTTGTTTAAAGGTTAGTTTTTGCGTTTGTTTTTGAGATTGTGTTTGTATAATTGCCATTACTTTGTGAGTTTAGTTTGAAAAAATTAAGCCACACCTTATTGTAAGATGTGGCTATTATTAATCTTTAATTTTTTTGACTATTGTACCGCCTAAAATAACGGCGATTAAAAATAACACAATAAAAATAAAGAATAGGATTTTGGCAATTCCGGCAGCACTTGCTGCAATACCAGTAAATCCAAATAGTGCGGCTACTAGAGCTACTACTAAAAAAATTAACGACCAACGTAACATAATTTCAAATTTTAAAGGTTAATATTAAATCTAATTATACGTGAGGGTATAATAATAATAGTGCCACGTTTTTTTGACTCGTTAACCAACTGAAAATTAGCTAATTAAAAAAGCGCCAATTTTGAGTGCTTTTTTAAAACGGGGAATTGTTTACTCATCTTTCCTCTTTGTGGGGAATTAACCACAAATAAATCCACACTAAAATTTGTAATTTCTCTTTGGAAAAAGTATTTTTTTAAAAGAAATGGAAGATTAAAAGCATTTGTTGTTTTTTAACAGGAATATAATTTGAATGATATGAAAAATTGAAAATGCTAAAATATATTAGACCTTGTTTTTTATTTCTAAATATTTAACCAAATTTGTCTAAAACCGACTTAAACCCCACAACAAATAATATGGCGAATATTTTAATTATTGATGACGATAAAGATATCTGTTTGCTGCTAAGTAGATTTTTAATTAAAAATGGCTTCGAAGTAAATATTACAAACACCGGTAAAGCCGCTATAGAGTATGTAAGTAACAACAAACCTGATATTGTGCTTTGCGATTTTAGGTTAGAAGATATGACCGGAAAAGATATTTTGGTTAAAATTAAAGAGCTTCACCCACAAGTACCCGTAATTATAATGACAGGTTATAGCGATGTAAGAATGGCTGTAACCATAATGAAATTAGGTGCTTACGATTATGTTACAAAACCACTTTTACCCGAAGAAATTTTACTTACGTTAAAAAGAGCTTTAGAAACTAAAGACGAAGTTAAAGAAGAAAAAGAACCAACAACTGCTTCAACTGAAGAACCTAAATCAGAAAGTAAAAGCGAAGCAAAAACTTCTAAAAAAAATAAAGGCAAATATATTTTTGGAAATAGTGCAGCCTTTAAAGTTATTTTAGATCAGATAAATTTAGTTGCGCCTACTAATTATAGCGTTATTATTTATGGCGAAAGCGGTAGCGGAAAAGAATCTATTGCCAGCGAAATACATAATCATAGCAAACGTCATAATCAACCTTTTATAGCCATAGATTGCGGTGCTATGTCGAAAGAACTAGCTGCCAGCGAATTATTCGGACACGAAAAAGGCGCTTTTACAGGTGCATTAAATCAAAAAGTAGGCAGTTTTGAAAGAGCTAACGGCGGCACTATATTTTTAGATGAAATTGGCAACTTGCCTTACGATATACAAGTTATGTTGTTGCGCGTTGTGCAAGAGCGTAAAATGCGCCGCGTGGGCGGTACAAAAGATATTGATTTAGATGTACGTATTATTGTAGCAAGTAACGAACGACTTTCTGAAGCGGCTAAAAAGGGTCAATTTAGAGAAGATTTATACCATCGTTTTAATGAGTTTAGCATTGATCTTCCTCCGTTAAAAAACCGAGTAGAAGACATTAAATTATTTGCCGAATTCTTTTTAAATAAAACTAATAAAGAACTTAGTAAAAATGTAGAAGGTTTTAGTGATGAAGTTTTACGTGTGTTTAACTTATATAACTGGCCAGGTAACTTACGTGAATTAAATAACGTAGTTAAACGAGCAACTTTACTTACATCGGGTAGCCATGTTGAAGTAAGCTCATTACCATTTGAAATAACCCATTTTGAAAAATTAAATTTTGGCGAACCAACACCAGATGCGGCATCAAATACGGTAACTCAACAATATGCCGTTGCGCCTAAAAAACCAATAGAAATTAGTGAGTTTGGCATGAAACAAGCCAGTATTGATGCCGAGTTTGAAATGATTGTAGAAGCACTTAAAAAATGCAACTATAATAAAAGTAAAGCCGCTGTACTATTAAATATTGATAGAAAGACTTTGTACAATAAAATGAAACAGTATAAAGAATTTAACGAGAGCATTTAAAATAGCTAATCATTTATAACTAAAATACCAGATACATGATGAACGATTTAAAAATTTTAATTATAGATGATGATGAAGATGATTATTTTATTACTTCTCAATATTTAGAAGAAATTACCGA
>JBDTJJ010000262.1:0-4653 GCA_039935895.1 Bacteroidia bacterium
CCAAAATGTGCTAAAAAAGTAAAAGGTTGCACCTCGCCGTGGTAATAATTTACCGATAAACTTAAAGGTCCTAAAGCCGTATTGTAAACAATGGCTGCCATACCCACGTAATACCTGTCGCCAAAAACTTTACCAAAACTAGGTGGCATTGGAATACCACTTGAATTTACATTATTTTCTATGGCACGGTATGGCTGAAAAACATAAGCTTCAAACCGAATATCCATTTTTTTAATGGGGTTAAAAATTATTTTACCTCCGCCAGCTATATATTTATAAGCTCTAAAGTTTGGTAAAAACAAGGTATGACTCTCTGGTGTTGGCATAAACGCAGGTGCTGATAAAACAGAGGATGTATAGTTTAAAAACAAATTTTGTGAAGAGTAAACTCCTTCGGCCAAAATGCCAATTTTAAAAAACTTAAAAGGCTTTAAATAACCATCAAATTTTAGTTTGGCTACCGCCCACTCATGGTGTAAATTTAGTTGCTTTAATTCGGTTGTAGTTGTGCCGGGTATCAAGTTTTCAAAGCCGTTTACATACTTAGTTTTAAAATTTATAAAAACCCCATCAGATGCGTATAGCTTTCTATTTAAGGTATTATATTCATATTCAATATTGGCATAATTAAAGTTAAAGTTAGTTTGGTCGGCGGTATCTTTTGTGCTAAAATTATCGGTTTGATAATAAATGTTAGCCAATTGAGCCGTTCCTCCACCAATAACAGCTTTAGCTTTGTTGCCTATAGGTATGCCAATATTAAGCTCGCCATATCTATCATCTTGTGTAAGATAGGCTGGTTTTTCAAAGTTATAAAACAAGGTGCTGCTTCTGTAATAATCCCATCTGGAAAAATAAGCAACAGGCTCTACATAAAAAGGCAACTTGGTAGGAAAATCAAACCGTATTTTAGCTAAACTAGATGTGTTTAATCGTCCAAAATAACCGTTTACATAAACCGACATCGCTATTTTTGATAGGTAATTATATTGAGCCGACACAAAACCTGTACTTATTGGGCGCGTAGAAATGTTACCTCCAAATTGCAAAAACAAATCTTTTTGACGTTTTATTTTTAAGTGCAGTTTATATTTACCCGTCTGTGGATTTAAGGTAAGCGTAGGAAAAATGGACTGTATTTTACTATCTTCTGCCAACTGAAAATAGGCTTTTTTTATACCCTCTAAAGTATATTGCTTTTTACGATTGCTTTGTAAAACATGCTTTACATATTGTTGCTGATTTTTATTCAATCCGTCAATAGTAATTTCTTCTATAACATTCGTTTCGGTAAATTTTTGTTTAAAATGTGCACGTTTTTTAGCAACCTCTTCCGGAGTTCTAACAGTTTTTACTGTTTGGCGGATAGAATCTATCGCCCTAATGGTAGCTACATATCCACTATCCACTAATTTCTGACAAGAACTAAAGTTAAACGTACCTACATCGCTCCATGATTTTATAATAATACCTGGTTTATTTTGCAAACTAAAATCAGGATTATTAATAAGCATGCTGCGCAACTGAGCATACAAATTTTCTTCATCCACCTTTGGATTTGCGCTTGTAACTACCGATCCAATAATGTAATCGGGATTAAAATGAGTTGTCATTATATCTGCCGGAAAGTTATTATATAATCCTCCATCAAATAAAATTTTACCATCTACTTTAATGGGTTTTAAATAGAGCGGGTATGTCATAGAAGCCCTGATAGCTTGGTTTAAATCACCTTTTTTAAATACAACTGTTTTTTTAGTTTCAATATCAGAAGCTACGCATCTAAAAGGTATAAACAAACTATCATAGTTGTAACCTGCGCTGGCAGCTGCATTAGAAAAAAAGTGAGTCAACTCATAATCAATAGGTACCGAGTTAATTACATTGGTTGGGATGTTGGTTACTAACGATGAATCGAAAGAAACTTTAATGGTAATCCAGCTGGCGTCATCTTCTTTTTTAAAAAAATAGTATTGATATTTTTTCTCCAAATCGCCTTTGGTAAGGTTTACAAACTTATCGGATGTTATAATTTTTTCAATTTCTTCTACACTATAACCCGATGCGTATAAGGCACCAACAAAAGCTCCAATAGATGTGCCGGTAATATAATCAATAGGTATATTTTTTTCTTCTAATGCCTTTAAAACGCCCACATGACAAGCACCACCGGCGCCACCACCACTAAGCACCACACCTACTTTTTGGGCATAGCTATTTTGCATAGAACCTATTAGTAACGTAAAAACTAGAAAAAGTATTATATAGGTGTTGCGCACGCTGCTATCAAAATTTTAAGCAAATATAAATAGATTTATGTAAGCTTGTTTCACAATAAAAATTTAGGGTTCTGTTATAAAAAATTGCCAGTTGCTGCTTATTTTCAAACTAATTTTACTTTTTAAACTCTATTACAAAATTATTAATTTCATTTAGCACATTTACAAACTCTGTTAGCTTATCGCCTTCTTTTTGAGGCACAACAGGTTGTTTAACTTTTATGCGCACATTTAATAAATAAGTAGAGTCTTCTTGTTTTGTAAAACTGCTAGTTGCTTCAAAATAATTATTTTCTACTTTTTTATTTAAGTTTTCGATATTGGTTATTTCAACTGGTTTGTTAAACTGAAACAAAAAATCGTAGTTATCGGTATATACAAAATCGGTATAAAAAGCATGATTAGGTATGGTTGGATAATCTTCTTTTTTATACGTAAACGCAAACCAATTATGTAAATCTATTTTTGTTTTAGATTCCATCATTATTTTTTCTGCACAATGATACTTTTGAGTAAAAGGGAATACTTCTTCTGATGCAACTTGTTTTATTTGTTTATTAAATGCCAAAGGAACGTCCATACATCTTTTAAAGTAATACTCTGGAATGGTAGAATCTATAATTTCTTTATTATAGAAAGACCTTAAAACAGTAGAAAATTGCCCACCTAAATGCTCTTTTATCGTTGCCGAAATAATAGATGAATCTACATTAACATTAAAAACAGCGGCTTCTGTTCTAAGGTTTTCACTTGCCGTACTTATTGGCGTGTGGCCAAAAAGTGTTTTATAACTTTTGTTGTTTCCTGTACAACTGTAACAAGGCAGCAAAACACAGGATGTGCCTTCGTAGTAAAAAGGCAACTCATCAGCAAAATATTTCAACCCTTTATACCTTGGTACAAAAAACTTAAACTCATTTTTTGTCGGCAGCGTAATAATTGTTTTTTCTAAGCTACTATGATTTCTAAATTTAGAATTAACCGTGCTTAATCTTTTATCGATAATAAATGTTTCATAATAGAAAACATTTTTTGCAGTCAGTATAGAACTATAATCTTTAAAAATAAATTCTTCAACAATTTGCCCCAGCATTAATCTTTCCGAAGACGCAACTGCATACTGCGCTTCGCTTGAATAATTCATTGTTTCGGCTGAAATAAATTTTAAACTATTTAAAGCGTTTGTCAATCGACTTAAAAAAATAACATTAAACGTATCTGTTTTATCTTCTTCAATTGTAGAAATAAATTTTATAATTTTTAAATTATAATTATCATAATAGTTTGTGTGTATTGTATCTAAAAAAAACATCCATGTATAATTACTTCTAAACGCAGATCTTTCAGACTCCATATCTCTCTTCGACGAAGGATTCATTCTATCAAAACGACTGTAATAATCATTTTTAATATAGAAATTATTATTAACAGAAATATTAGGTAGCAATGTGCCAACTTGTAAATTTTGCGGATATTCTATGCCGCTTAAATAATTATAATGATAGATATTCGTAACTACCCTTTGGTTACTTGCTACAATATCGGTAGATGAAAAATTGGCGGTATCTATGTTTGTATTATATATTAAAGGCAAATTTCTTTGCTGCTTTGAATAATACAAAGAGGTTGCTATAATTTTTAAATTGTAATTTAATTTTGGGTACTTGTTATTTGGATAAATAACATCTTGTAAATCATTTACGGTAACTGCTTCTTTATAAATGTATTCTAAAATATCGCCAACTTGTAGATTATCAAAGGTAAAATCATACACCTTTTCGTACAATCTTTCTCCGTTATGTTGTATCCAATATGTTTTATTGGCTTTATATTTTATAGGGAGTTCGATTATTTTTTTATTTGGTTTAATTATTCGCGCAATAAAATAATCTACCGTAAATTCTAAAAAAGGGTTTATTCTGTCTTTAAATCTGCCTTGTTTATTAAAATTTGGCGAGTTTGTTAAATCAAAATTTTGTGGAAGCTGTAGGTTTTTAAAATGAGCCAAGCCGTTTTCATTTAAAATTTTTATGGCTGTTCTTACCGTTATTTCTGTTTTGGTAATGCTTATATTTTCATTTAAAATAACAGCATCATTTTTCTTTAAAGAGTCTGGTAGTTCCTTATAGTCCGTAAATTTATCAGGCCAAGCAATGCCTACTTGCTCAGTAAATTGGGCTAAAAATAAGTTGGGAAGTAAAATTAAAAAGCACAGTAAAATTTTATTCATTTTAAAGAATTAAACTGTACCAGAGCAAATGGTTTAGTTAGGCGTCATACCAGATTTGGTACCCGTGCTAAATTCGCGACGTTGTTTAAACAAGCCATTACGCAGGTTTCTCCAAGATAAAGTTACTTCAAAAGCACCTAAACC
>JBDTJJ010000263.1:0-3847 GCA_039935895.1 Bacteroidia bacterium
TTAGATTCGATGAAAACTGTTACAGTTTATAACATCGGTTTAACTAAATATACTTACGATGAGTGTAAACAAAAAGAAATAAACTTAGGTTTAGATTTACGTGGTGGTATGAACGTTACACTTGAGATTTCTCAGGCAGACATTCTTAAAAACTTAGCTAATAACAACCCCGATCCTGATTTTAACAAGGCAATTGCTCAAGCGCAAAAGAATTTAGGGGTTAACAACAACAAAGGTTTTGTTGATTTATTTGCTGAAACATATAAGCAAATTACACCAACTGGTCGTTTAGCACCATTGTTTCAAACCATTGAAAACAAAGGTAAATTAGATTATAACGATAATAACGATAAAGTAATTGCTTTCTTAAAAGAACGCGTAGAGGAAGCGGTAAACAATTCTGAAACTACATTCCGTAGTCGTATTGATCGTTTTGGCGTATCACAACCAAACATTCAAAAATTAGAATCAAGCGGACGTATCTTAATTGAACTTCCGGGTGTAAAAGATAAAGACCGTGTACGTAAACTTTTACAAGGAACAGCAAACTTAGAGTTTTGGGAAACTTACGAAAACGCAGAACTTGGTCAATACTGGCCAGAAGCCAACAAAAAAGTTAAAGCACTTTTAAATCCTGAATTAGCTAAAGCTGATAGTTTAAAAGGCGATACTTTAGGTACAGCTGCAAAAGCAGATTCGCTAAAAAAAGTAGTTTCTAAAAAATTAACGCCTGCTGAAATTGAAAAAGAAAAAGCTGATGCAATTGTTAAAGCAAAAGAAGATAGCACATCAAAAGCAAAAGAATCTCTAGCTCAAAAATTAAAAACAGATACAAAAGCTGATACTTCTAAAAACAAACAAGCTAATGATACTGCAGTTACAAGATACAGAGAAAACAATCCGTTGTATTCAATGGCTGGTCCGTTGGTTCCAAACATCTCTCAAGATGGTAAATATTTTGGTTTAGGCGCTGTAGTTGGTTACGCTCGTACAAAAGATACTGCGCAAATTAACTCTTGGTTAAACAACCCTAAAGTACGTTCGGTATTTCCTTCAAAAGTACGTTTTATGTGGGATGCTAAACCGGGTAAAGGCGGCGAAGTAATTACATTATATGCTATTAAAACGACTGATCGTAATGGTAAAGCTGCTATGTATGGCGATATTATTGACGAAGCTCGTAAAGATTTTCAACAACAAACCGGTGAAATTGCTATTAGTATGACAATGAAAGGTGATGCAGCACAGAAATGGGCTAAATTAACCAAAGCAAATTCTCCAAAAGACAGTAAAAGTCGTGGACATTGTATTGCCATTGTAATGGATAACGCAGTATATTCTGCACCAACCGTAAATGGAGAAATACCTAACGGAAGCTCTCAAATTACAGGTAACTTTGATAACCGCGAGGCAGATGCGTTAGTGGCTATTTTAGGTGCGGGTAAACTTCCTGCTCCGGCTCGTATTGTTGAAGAAACAGTTGTTGGTCCTACGTTAGGTGCTGAATCTATTTCGGCAGGTTTATTATCGTTTGTAATTGCCTTTATTGTTATTTTATTATTTATGGCAATGTATTATAACAAAGCAGGTTGGGTTGCCAATTTGGCCTTGCTCATAAACTTATTCTTTATTATGGGTATTCTCACGTCGCTGGGAGCTACCTTAACATTACCTGGTATTGCTGGTATCGTATTAACAATTGGTTTATCGGTTGATGCTAATATCTTAATTTTTGAGCGTATTCGTGAAGAATTATCGCTTGGGAAATCAGTAGCTCAATCAATTAAAGAAGGTTTTAAACACGCTATGCCAACTATTATAGATAGTAACGTAACGCTTTTAATTTTAGGTATCATTCTTTATGTATTTGGTAACGGCCCGGTTCAAGGGTTTGCAACTACGTTATGTGTGGGTATTTTATCATCGTTATTTGCTGCTGTAATATTATCTCGCGTGGTGTTTGATTGGATGGTTGACCGTAAAATGGAAATCACCTTTGATAACAGCATGACTCGCAACGCATTTAAAAACTTACATTTTGATTTTGTTGGAAAACGTAAAATTTACTACAGCATTTCTACAGCCATTATCGTTTTAGGTGTTATATTCTACTTTAAAAATGGCGGCTTTAACTTAGGCGTTGATTTTAAAGGTGGACGTACCTACATGGTTGGTTTTGATAAAGCCATGAATACCGAAGATGTAAAAAAATCGTTAGCGGTATCTTTTGGTGGAGAAGCGCCTGAAGTGAAAACTGCCGGAAGCACTAGTAAATTAAAAATTACTACTTCTTACCGAATTAAAGAAAACGACCAAAATGTAGATAATGAAATTGAAAAAGGTTTAGAAAAAGGATTAGCGCCTTTAGATTCTAAATTTGAGATTTTAAGCTCTCAAAAAGTAGGACCAACCATTGCAACCGATATTTTGTATAGTGCGTATGGCGCCATCTTATTCTCTTGTGTGGTGATGTTTATTTATATCATTGTCCGCTTTAAAAAATGGACGTACGGTATGGGTGCAGTTGTGGCTTTATTCCATGACGTGTTAATTGTATTATCGTTCTACACAATTTTAGATAAAGTATTGCCTTTCTCTTTAGAAATTGGGCAAGATTTTATTGCGGCAATATTAACGGTAATGGGTTACACCATGACGGAGACAGTTGTTGTATTTGATCGTATTCGTGAGCGTTTAGCAGATTCTGGTAAAACAGATGCACATGGCGAAGAACGTAACAAACTAATTAACTTTGCATTAAACAGCACGTTAAGTCGTACAATATTAACCTCGTTAACTGTATTCTTTGTGTTATTAGTAATCTTCATTTTTGGTGGAGACGCTATCAGAGGGTTCATCTTTGCCTTGTTAATTGGTCGTGTAATTGGTACATACTCATCATTATGTATCTCTACTCCAATAGTGGTAGATTTAGACAGAAAGAAAGCCTAATTTATTTAATAGGAAACTATTAACAGAAGAGCCTCGCAGAAATGTGAGGCTCTTTTGTTTTATTGAACATTGCTTTAGAGTTGCGTTAAACGAGACTAAACCAAAAAAGAATCTCGATCAACTGTAATAGCCCAAGGATTTTCTTGTTTTCACTATTCAACCTCTTTCATAATTCGCAAACTCAATCTTCCCAAAATACTTGACGGCATTACTAAGTAGGCACAACCGAAGCATTTTTTTCTGTGATGAGATTGCCAGGCCTGCGGCTCTCAATTAAGAGGCCTTTGCTTATTTATAAAAGTAAATATTGGCTATAAAACAGATTCCTGAAGGAATAAAAGAAGTTATTATTGCTCGTATTAGACTTCTTGATAAATAATCCATTTAAAAAGTATTTAATTTTCTTTTTGCTGAACCAAAAAGAAGGAAACATCAAGCATGAAAGTCAACTTTCACTACAATTGTACCCCAGTAGCCCTGATTGGCTATTCTTCGCTCAAGTTTGCTCCATTCGTTAATGCCTGCCCTAGATAGATGTAAACATGCTTACTTTAAATTAAAATATATTTGGAAAGAGCTTTATTATAGTTAGTATGGTAGAGAAGCCTGTATAATATATCCTTAAGCAAACGTAAACAAAAATGGCCGGAAGATTTCTCTTCCAGCCATTCGTGAGGCCTAAGCCACTCTTTTAAACTTTAAGGTAAACCTTAAAATTATTTTTGAATAACCATTTTCTTAGTTGCTTGTTGGTTACCAGCGCTTACTGTGTAGTAGTAAACACCAGAACTTAAAGAACCTGCATCAAATGTTACATTGTTTTCGCCAACATTACCGTTAACATTTTTGCTAAACACTAAAGTACCAATTGTATTGTAAACTTTTACATCAAAAG
>JBDTJJ010000264.1:0-3022 GCA_039935895.1 Bacteroidia bacterium
GAAGTAAGGATGTCTGTATAAGTTCCGTTGGCAGTATAAGTATTAGAGCCCACTATAATAGATTGACCACTGCAAACAGTTGGAGATTGTGTGCTAGATATAGCCGCTGGGTTAATTATTGATACGCTTTTTGTTGTGCTGCAATTGTTATTATCAGTTATGGTATATACGTGAAAACCAGCTGTGGATGTAAATGTACCTACACCCATATAAGTAGGTGTACCGCCCGTAGCTGTTATTGTTAATGAAGTTGTACCACCATTACATATAAGGGTATCAGCTGTAATACTGGCAGTTAATACTGAAGGTTGAGATATAGTTACCGTATTACTTATTGTACAGCCATTATTGTCTGTTACCGTAATAGGGTAAGTTCCTGCATGAACAGTATAATTACCAACGCCAGATGAATACGGGGTTGTACCGCCATTTGCTGTTACAGTAGCAGAAGTAGTGCCTCCATGGCATAAAATAGGGCTACCGCTTACCGACATGGTTAATACGGCTGGTTCTGTTATAGTTACTGTTGTAGTTGCACTGCAGCTGTTAGCATCTGTTACCGTGTAGGTATAAGAACCTGCTGTTGCCGTAAATGTACCTGTGCCGCTTAAACTTCCTGTACCACCTGTAGCAGAAACCGTTACTGTAGCAACGCCTCCGTTACAAAGTATAGAAGATGCGGTTGAGCTTGCTGTTAAAACTGTAGGTTCTGTTATAGTTACTGTTGTAGTTGCACTGCAGCTGTTAGCATCTGTTACCGTATAAGTATAAGAACCTGCTGTTGCCGTAAATGTACCAGTGCCGCTTAAACTTCCTGTACCACCTGTAGCAGAAACCGTTACTGAAGCAACGCCTCCGTTACAAAGTATAGAAGATGCGGTTGAGCTTGCATTAATAACAGGACTTACCGTTACTGTGCTTACTGCGGTGTTAGAAATACAGCCTACACTGTTGGTACCCACTACTGAATAAGAAGTTGTAACCGTTGGAGATACTGCATAAGCTGCAGTTGCCGGACCGCCTGACCATACATAAGTGCTGGCACCGCTGGCTGTTAAAGTAGCTGTACCACCGCCATTACAAAGTACAGTAGCTGTACTAACAATACTTATAGCTGGGCCAAGGGGAAAAACAGGTGCATTAACACCGCTTGTTACTGCGCCGGGTGCTACCCAGTTAGAAGTTGCGCCTGTTAAGGCAAAGTTAGTTAGCGTACCGTTTATACCGTTACCGCTTATATCGTTTAAGGTGGTTACCGCAGGGTTTGCCAAAGCTGCAAAGCCTTCATTAAAATTATAGTAAGAAACCAAACCTATTTGAGGAAGTTGCAGTTCGGCATTCATGTTGTTTTGTATTTCTGCCTGGCATAAAGCGCGGTTCCAAATACGTACTTCGTCTATGTTTCCATGAAATAGATTTTGCGCAGGATCATAAGAACCGATACGTACCATATTGCCAGAATTATATGAAACTACTCCACTTGCCTGTGAAACTTGTACACCATTTTTATATAATGTCATTATCTGTGCACTTGCATCATATGTTACCGCAACATGATACCACTGATTTAAATTTAATGTAGTAACATCTTGTACGGTAGACCATGCACCATTATGGCCAGCAGATAATACTTGGTTTGGAGCCCACAAAGCATGTTGACCGTCACTGCCACCCGAAACAATATTTTGTTGCCCACCTGAATTGGTTATGTATATCCAGGCTTCTTTTGTATAAGATGCAGGTAATATGTTACCGACCGATACATAGTCATCTACCCCGTCAAAATTTAAGGCTGCACCTGCTTGTGCTTGTGCTTGTTTAAAGCTTCCAAGTAACATAACCGAAGTCATGATTAATAATAGTGTTTTTTTCATGCGTGTTTTTTTAATATTTTTTTTAAAAAGAATGTCGAAGATATACTTTTAAAATTTAAGAAAATAGAAATAAGACGAACAGTAAGATTACTTGGATGAATAAAAGAATATCATACTGAGTTTTTGATGTGTTTTCCATAAACGATCAATTGTTACGAATCATTTATAAAATAAATTTTGGGTTTGCTATTTTTAATTCGGCAAGCTTTAGGTAATAAAACACTAAAAATTACCAAACAAAAAAGTCGGCTATTAACCGACTTTTTTTAAATGCTCTGAAAGGAAAAAGAGTTTATTTTTTACTTTGTTTAAATCCAATTAATAAAACCGCACAACCAGAACCGCTATTAGTTGGATCTAATTTTGCTTCAATGGTAACATCTACGGTAGATTTTACTTTAAAATCCCAATAAGGGGAGTTTTTAAAATCTTTATTGGTAAAAAGTAAATTACGTTCTTGATCGTAAATACTAAAAATAAGGTTACCATCTGTTAAACCGCTGCAAGCTGCCAAACGATAAACTGTTTCACCAAAAAAAGTTGTTTTAAACTCAGCTGTTTCATCGGGGTTTAATAATAACGAACGGTATTGTTGTCCGTCAGATATAAAACTAGATATAATGTGCTTAGCACAAACGCTTGCAATGGTATCGCATTGTGCACTGGCTTTAAACGGGTTTCCTACTAAAAATAAGGCTACTAATAAGGTGCTTGCTAAAATCTTTTTCATATTAATTGAGGTGTGTTTTTCTAAATAATTAGGCTTTTGCTGGGTTTACAATTTTTTTGCGGATAGATTCTACTTTTGTAGTTATTTGATCTAATTGCTCTTTTGTAATGGTAACTTCTGTGTGGCTATTAATAGTAGTTATTTTTTTAGCCGCATCTGTTTCAGCTTTTTCTGATATAAATTTGTAAATAATAGTATCATAAACTTTACTTAAATCTTTCAATTCATCAATTAAACCTACATACTCTCCTTTAGTTTCAAATTGAGATAACAATTTTACAATGCTGTTAAGCGCTTGTTTTTGCTCGGCAATACGACGTTTTACATCTTCATTGCTCTTTGTTTTGTTAACGCTAATGGCAAAGTTTAAACTTTCAATCCATCCGCCAACTAAAATTAAGCTGCTAATATCGGTACG